>JAYVBR010000234.1:0-16930 GCA_043750395.1 Bacteroidota bacterium
ACGAACATACAAATCTAAATATAACGGATTGTGTTCTGGCAAATAGCCAACCGATTGTTGCACAGATTTTTGATTGGCAGCAACATCAAAACCATTGACATTGGCTTCGCCAGAATCGGCGCCAATATAAGTAGTTAAAATTTTCATTAATGTCGATTTTCCAGCGCCATTTGGACCAAGAAAACCAACAATTTCTCCTTTTTTTACAGAAAAAGAAATGTTATCTAAAGCTTTTTGAGAGCCATAAGATTTAGAAATATTTTTAACTTCGATTGACATAATAATTTATTTTAAGCAAAAGTAAGTAGAAAAATTTGATAATTTATTTGAGTGTTAATTTTTAGATTGATACATTTACATTAAATATCTAAAAAAATGAAAAATATATTTTGGGTCATACTATTTTTTAATTTTACATTCGCAAATGCACAAAAGGATTTTAAGACTTTCAACTCTGAAATCATTAGAATCGAAACCGAATTATCATCAGATAAAATGGAAGGTCGTGCAATGTTTACTCGCGGAATCGATTCTGCATCAGCATTCATTGAAAAAGAATTTAAAAAAATAAATCTGCAAAAATTTAACGATTTAAGTAATTACAGACAAGAATTCAAGGTCGAAAGAAAACCTGCTAACAACGTAATTGGAATTTTGAAAGGCAAATCCAAACCCGATGAATTTGTAGTTTTCTCTGCACATTATGATCATTTAGGAATTGTAGATTCTGGAAAAGACAAAGTTTATAATGGAGCTAACGACGATGCATCTGGTGTGACAGCAGTTATTGCATTGGCGAAACATTACAAAGAAAAGAACATCAATGAAAGAACCTTAATTTTTATTGCTTTTACAGGCGAAGAAACGGGCGGGTTTGGCGCCAAACATTTCTCATATAACATAGATGCCGATAAAGTTGTTGCAATGTTCAACATCGAAATGATTGGAACCGAAAGTAAATGGGGCAAAAATTCAGCATATATAACAGGTTACGAAAAATCGAATTTTGGTCAAATTTTGCAAAAAAATCTCAACGGTTCCCAATTCAAATTCTATCCAGATCCTTATCCGCAAGAACAACTATTTTATAGGTCTGACAATGCTACTTTAGCTTATTTAGGTGTTCCAGCGCATACAATTTCGACCTCAAAAATGGATATAGAGCCACATTATCATCAACTTGACGATGAAGTTTCGACTTTAGATTTAAACAATATGACCGAAATTATAAAATCATTAATCATTAGTTCACAAAGTATTATTCTTGGGAAAGATACACCAAAAAGAGTTTCAGAAAAATAAAAATATTTTTTTAAATAAAATTAGTTTTGTTAAATTAAATTTATACTTTAGCCAAATATAAAAGACAATGAACAATAACCAATCATATTATAGCAATTCATTTTATAGCTTCTGGAACAGAAGTCAGGATTGTTATGTGGTTATTGAATAAATTATTAATTCAAATAAATTATACAAAACAATCCTGATGAAAATCAGGATTTTTTTTTCTAAAATTTTAAAATGATTAGTACCAAGAATAATATTCAGGGCTCGGCTCCCTCTCCTTTGGAGAGGGCTGTGGAGAGGCTTATAGCAATCCAAGGCATAAAAGGCTCGTTTCACCATCAAGTGGCGCAAGAATATTTCGATTCAAATATCGATGTTGACGAATGTCTTTCTTTCGAAGAATTGATAGACAGTTTATTATCTAATAAATCAACCCAAGCAGTAATGGCAATTGAAAACTCAATTGCTGGAGCGATTATTCCAAATTACGCATTAATTGATAAAAATAATTTAGAAATAATTGGCGAATATTATTTAGAGATTCATCAGAATCTGATGGCTCTAAATGGTCAAAAAATTGCTGATATTCTTGAAGTTCATTCGCACCCAATGGCGTTGCTGCAATGTATGGATTTCTTAAAAAAATATCCAAATATTAAACTTGTAGAAGACAAAGATACTGCGGAAACTGCGAGAAGAATTCATCAAAAACAATTAAAAGGAATTGCCGCAATTGCAAGTAAAACTGCTTCTCAATTATACGATTTAGAAATTTTAGCGCCAGAAATTCAAACCATTAACAATAATATGACACGATTTGTAATCATTTCTAAAAACAAAATTAAAGTAGATAAATCAAACATAAACAAAGCATCGTTAAAGTTCGAATTAAATCACAAGCGAGGAAGTTTGGCAGCAATTCTTAATGTCATGAGCGATTGCAAGTTGAATTTAACTAAAATTCAATCATTACCAAAAATAGAAACGCCCTGGAAATATTCGTTTTTTGTTGATGTAACTTTCGATGATTATAACGATTTTCAAAAAGCAAAATCGATTATCGAAATAATGGCAGAATATTTTAAAGTTTTAGGTCAATATGAAAATAAAATTAAATAGTATAAAAAATTCGCGAATTCGCGGTAAATAATTATGATTCAATTCGCTAAAAGACTAGAAACCGTCGAAGAATATTATTTTTCGCACAAGTTACGTGAAGTGTGTCAATTAATGTCGGACGGAAAACCAATTATCAATATGGGAATCGGAAGCCCTGATTTGCAACCATCGCCAAAAGTGATTGCTGCAATTCAAAAAGCGGTTACCAATGAAAATGCACATCAATATCAATCCTATCAAGGCTTGCCCGAATTGCGACAAGGTATTGCAAGTTTTTATAAAAATAATTTCAATGTCGATTTAGATTTCAATTCAGAAATTTTGCCATTAATGGGATCCAAAGAAGGAATTATGCACATTTCATTGGCTTTCTTGAATGAAGGAGACGAAGTTTTGATTCCAAATCCGGGTTATCCGACTTACACATCGGTAACTAATTTGGTTGAAGCAAAGTCAGTTTATTATGATTTAGTCGAAAAAAACAATTGGGAACCCGATTTAGAAACTTTAGAAAAACAAGATTTATCTCGAGTGAAATTGATGTGGGTTTCCTATCCGCATATGCCAACAGGCGTTGCAGGAAGTTTTAAATTATTCGAAAAATTAGTAAAATTCGCAAAAAAACACTCGATTTTATTAATTAATGACAATCCATATAGTTTTGTTTTAAACAACAATCCAATTTCGATTTTGCAGGTCGCTGGTGCAAATGAGATTGCGCTTGAATTAAATTCACTTTCGAAAACTTTTAATATGGCGGGTTGGCGGGTAGGAATGGTTTCTGGAAAAAAAGAGATCATCGACGCCATTTTGAAAGTAAAAAGTAATATGGATTCTGGAATGTTCTACGGCATTCAGAAAGGTGCCATCGAAGCACTAAAACTTGATAAATCTTGGTTTGAAAGTCAAAATAAAATTTATGCCCGACGCAGAAAATTAACTTTCGAATTGGCAAAAAAACTCAATTGTACTTTTGATGAAAATTCGGTTGGATTATTCGTTTGGGCCAAATTACCCACAGGAATAGTATCTTCAGAAAAATTCATTGATGAAATTTTATACAATAAAGATATTTTCATAACTCCAGGAACTATTTTTGGTAGCAATGGCGAAGGTTATATTCGGTTTTCATTGTGTGTAAAAGAAGAAAAAGTGCAAGAAGCGATAAATAGATTTTAAAAGTTCAGCGAAGTCTGCGACTTCGAGGTTGTGATTAGCGTTCTCTGAACGCCAAAAAAAATAAAAAGAGTTATTTTGGTATATTGAAATCGGTCGGAGACCGAAAAACACAACTTCTAAGTCAGAGACTTCGAAGAACTGAACAAATAATATAGGAATAAATTTATGAATAACGAAAACCCAACAAATCCGGTTTTGGCTCCCTCTCCTTTGGAGAGGGCTGGGGTGAGGATTATAATAATAGGAATAGGATTAATCGGTGGATCATTAGCATTGGATATAAAAACACACTATCCAAAAGCTATAATTTCTGGGATTGATGCAAATGAAGAAAATTTGGCAGAAGCCATAAAATTGGGAATAATTGAAGAGGCAAGTACATTTGAGGATTTAAAATTTGCAGATTTTGTAATTCTTTCAACGCCAGTAGATGTTTCGGTCGTAATTTTGCCCGAAATATTAGATAAAATCGGAGAAGAAACTTTGGTTTTCGACGTTGGTTCAACCAAATTGCCCATTTGCGAAGCGGTTTCAAATCATCTAAAAAGGAGAAATTTTATGGCTTGTCACCCTATAGCAGGAACCGAATTTTCTGGACCAAGTGCAGCGATTTTAGGTTTGTTTAAAAACAAAACTAACATTATTTGCGAAGTCGAAAAAACAACTTTCAAATTGCAAGAAAAAGCATTAGAATTGTTCAAAAAACTAGGAATGAGAATTCGGTATATGGATCCAAAATCGCATGATAAACACATTGCTTATGTATCGCATTTATCTCATATTAGCGCATTTATGTTAGGAAAAACCGTAATCGAAAAAGAAAAAGACGAACGAGATATTTTTGATATGGCGGGATCAGGATTCGAAAGCACAGTTCGATTAGCCAAAAGCTCACCAGCAATGTGGACACCAATTTTCAAACAAAATAAAAAACAAGTCGTTAAAAGCTTGGACGAATACATATTTAATTTAACCAAATTTAAAACACTTTTGGAAAACGATAAATATGAAGAATTATACAACGAAATGAAGAGTACAAACCGAATAAAAGAAATACTGAAATAATTGTTCAAGGTTGTAAGACATAAGTTGCTCAATAACATACAACATTCAACCGACAACATAGAACCCTAGGAAATGGAAAACAAAAAAGAAATGAGAACGTGGTTGGATGATTTCAAATTATCGCATCCACTTGTAATTGCTGGTCCTTGTAGTGCAGAAACCGAAGATCAGGTTTTGAAAATAGCTCACGAACTAAAAAATTCTGATGTGTCAATTTTTAGAGCCGGAATCTGGAAACCGCGAACTCGTCCAGGAGGTTTTGAAGGCGTTGGAGCAATTGGACTAAAATGGTTGCAAAAAGCCAAAGCCGAAACAGGACTTTTAATGGCGACCGAAGTGGCGAATGCAACCCATGTAAAATTGGCATTAGAACACGATATAGATGTTTTATGGATTGGAGCACGCACAACCGTAAACCCATTTGCAGTGCAAGAAATTGCCGATGCTTTGCAAAACACCGATAAAATTGTGTTGGTAAAAAATCCTGTAAATCCAGATTTAGCTTTGTGGATTGGTGGTGTAGAACGTTTGTACAATGCTGGAATTAAGAAGTTAGGTGTAATTCACAGAGGATTTTCGACATACGAAAAAACCAAATACCGCAACATTCCTGAATGGCAAATTGCGATTGAATTGCAAAGTAAATTTCCAGATTTGCCTTTAATTATAGATCCATCGCACATAACGGGTCGCCGAGATATGATTCAAGAAGTGTCGCAACAAGCACTTGATTTGAATTATGATGGTTTAATAATTGAAACCCATTGCGACCCTGACAATGCTTGGAGCGATGCTGCTCAACAAGTAACGCCTACGGTTTTAAAACAAATTTTTGAAGATTTAAAAGTCAAAGAAACAACCGTAGAATCTGATGGTTACAACACAGAAATGATAAAACTTAGGGCCAATATCGATATTGCTGATGCAAAATTATTAGAAATTTTAGGCAATCGAATGAAAGTTTCAGAACAAATTGGAGCCTTGAAAAAAGCCAATAATGTTGCCGTTTTACAAAACAAACGTTGGAATGAAATACTTGGTAAAATGATTCTCGACGGTGAAGAAAAAAACTTGAGCGAAGAATTTATTCTCAAGTTATTCAAGGCTGTGCATCAAGAAAGCATCAGTCATCAGGAAAGAATAATAAATAACTAGTAATTTTAAAGAAAATTCGTATTATTGCAAAAAATTATAAATCCCTACACATGAAAAAATTATTATTAGTAATTTTAACTACATTACTTTTTGTTTCTAAAGTTAATTCGCAATACAAAATCGACAACCTTTCAATGACTTACGGTGAAGAAATTACCGAAGAAAAAGGTAAAATCGTAAAAATTATTGGTGAAGCCAATGATAAAATTTATGCACTAGGATTGAAGGGTAAAAAAGATTATTTCTTAAAGATATTCTCTGCCAAAGAAATGAAATTGTTATCGAACAATCCTATCGTTTTACCAGAATTGAATGATAAGGATTTAGATTTTGAAGAATTAATATTATTAAAAAACAGAATTTATTTAATTGGTAGTGTTTATAATAGAAAAGAAAAAATATTCACTTTATCAGCATTCGAATTTTCTGAAAATGGTGTTTTAAGCGATAAATCAACAACATTATTCGAATCAAAAGTTGCTAAAAGTTCAGATCGAGGCGGATTTTATTTCAAAAAAAACAATGTTGAAGATAAAGTGCTAGTAATGCATACAGCTCTCTTCGACAAAGAAGATGCAATGAAATATGAAATAAAATTATTTGATGAAAATATGAAATCGTCTTTTTTTACAGAAGATAAAGTATCATTTGATGATGATAAAAAAGATTTTCAATTTACAATTGCTGATTTTGACATAAACAACATGGATGATGTTTTCTTAGTCGTAAATGAAGGTTATAGAGACAAAAAGAAAAAAGAAAAAGTAGAAAATTTCGAACTTCACATTTTTAAAAAGGAGAATACTTATAAAAAAGAAGTTGTAAAAATCAACGTTGTCGACAAAGAAATTATAAATTGTTCGATGATATCGACCAACAAAGGAAAAATTAAATTAGTCGGGTTTTATTCTGCCGTAAGAGAAAACGGTAAAGCTTTTAGAGAGTTAAAAGGGGTGTACAATTCGACAATAGACTTGGTATCTTTAAGAGAAGAAAGCACAAAATTTAATGAATTTGATTACGAAACTAAGGTCAAATTACTAGGTGAAAGAAGAGCTAAAAAAGGAAAAGATGTAAAACCATTGTATAACATTCATACTATTATCGAGAAAAATGATGGAGGACTTATTGTTTTGTCAGAATACAGACTTGTTTATGTTGGACAGACTCAAGGTTTTGGACCTTTAGGTTTTACTCCTGTACAATATACTTTCAACGAAATAATAGTAAATAGTTTTAAAGAAGATGGTTCATTAGAATGG
This sequence comes from Bacteroidota bacterium, assembly GCA_043750395.1. GTDB lineage: Bacteria > Bacteroidota > Bacteroidia > Flavobacteriales > Flavobacteriaceae > Flavobacterium. Next base: position 7,071 of record JAYVBR010000234.1, read on the forward strand.
AGCAATGTAGTTGCCAAAGAACAACAAGCATCAATTTCTGTTGTTTCGTTTAATTTATTTGCTGTTGGAGGAAATGCCAATTTTGCAGTTGGAGTTGGACTATCTTTACCATTAGGTGTATTAGGGAAAGGTCCAGAATATTTAGGTGCTATTCCAATTTACAAAGACGGCCAATTGAATATTTTATTTAATGATAACAAAAAAAATAAAGGAATTACTGATATCGAAGAAATTAAGGCTTTAGGAAATTTCAACAACGCCGTTCCAACACTTTTTACATTTGATGATAAAGGAATTATTACTAGAAAAGATCCAGAAGAAGTTATTAAAAATGAGTTAGTTATTCGTCCAGGTATTTATTACAGAAAAAGCCAGAAAGAGTATTTGATATATGCTTCTAGAAAATCGCAAGACAAAATTGGAAGATTCTTTTTAGAATAATCGTAATCTTAAAAAAACCAGCCTTATAAAAGCTGGTTTTTTTATGTTTTAAAACATCAACTTTTTCGTTACTTTTGTATATCAAATTCAAAAAATGAAATACCCAAGAAAATTATCTTCTGGCGCAAACAACACTGTAATTGTATTAAATGACAATGAAGTTGCCAAACTTTTTTCAGGTGACACACGATCTGATTTAGGTTCAGAAGCCGAGAAAATGAAGTATGCTAATTCGGTTAATGATTTGGTTTCTAAATTCATTCGATTGGAATATAATGATGAACTAAAATGCGAAATGTTGGTTATGGAACGCATCAAACCAATAGATTTTCGTGCCTATGAAGTCGAAATTAGACAACTTTGGCTAGAAGTTTTTGAAGCTGAATTAAAAGCATTGCACCAATCAGGATTTGTACATAAGGATCTAAAACGACCATCAGATATTCAAGGATTGGCATTTGATAACATACTTTTGACAGAACAAGGTTTGCGATTAATCGATGTTGGAATATCAGCATTAAAGACACAAGTTGGCGAAAAAATTTTCGATAAACAACTAGAAATAGAACTTCAAGAACTCGAAATTTTCAAAGAATATTTCTTGAATAGATGATTCGATTTTAGATTGCAGATTAACGATTTTTGATTTCAGATTTTGTTACTTTTGTAAATTCTAATTTCTAATTTCAAAATTCTAAACTCCAAATGACAGGAATCGTATATAAATCTACCGGAAGTTGGTACACCGTAAAATCCGAAAATGGCGATTTTATGGAATGTCGCATAAAAGGAAAATTCCGTTTAAAAGGCATCAAAAGCACCAACCCAATTTCGGTGGGCGATGTTGTAGATTATGATTTGGACGAAACTTCGGATAAAGTTACAGGTTCGATTCACAACATTCACGAACGTAAGAATTATATAGTGCGAAAATCAGTTAACTTGTCGCACCAAATGCACATTATTGCATCGAATTTAGATTATGTTTTTTTGTTGATTACCATAAATAATCCGCCAACAACTTTCAATTTTATTGATAGATTCTTAATAACAGCCGAAGCCTACGGAATAGAAACGATTCTAGTTTTCAATAAAATAGATACCTTTAATGACGCAACACTCGCCGAGCAATTATATATGCAACACGTTTACGAGCAAATTGGTTACAAATGTTTGCGTGTTTCCGCTATTGCAAATAAAGGAATCGAGGAATTAAAAACCTTAATGGTTGGAAAAACAACAATGTTTTCAGGTCATTCGGGCGTTGGAAAATCGACTTTAGTCAATGCAATGGAACCCAATTTACATCTAAAAACCAAAAACATTTCTGAACAAAGCAAGCAAGGACAGCACACAACAACATTTGCCGAAATGTTCGATTTGAGTTTTGGTGCAAGCATTATCGACACACCAGGAATAAAAGGTTTCGGAATTGTCGATCTCGAAAAAGAAGACATTTCGGGCTATTTTCCAGAATTTTTTAAACTCAAAGACCAATGCAAATTCAACAATTGTTTGCACAAAGACGAACCGCATTGTGCAGTTAAAAAAGCATTAGAAAATGACGAAATTTCGTGGACACGATACAATTCCTATCTAAAAATTCTTGAAGGCGACGACGAAAATTATCGAGTAGATTCGTTTGACGAAGATCGAAAAGCGAGTGATGAAACTAGAAAAAGTGAGTAGTATTCAGTTAGCAGAATTTAGTTTTTAGTTATTTTGTCATTCCGAAGGAATCCCACCAAAATTTTATTTTTCTAAAAAAAGTAAAAAATTAAATGCACAAATTTCTATGAAAACTGTAATCCAAAGAGTTTCTCAAGCATCTGTAGAAATCGACAATAAAATCGCAGCCGAAATTCAACAAGGTTTATTAGTTTTAATTGGAATTGAAGATGCAGACAATCAAGAAGATATCGATTGGTTGGTGTCTAAAATTGTGAATCTTCGCATTTTTGGAGATGAAAAACAAGTTATGAATCTTTCAGTAAAAGACATCGATGGCGAAATTATTGTTGTTTCTCAATTCACGCTTCACGCATCGACCAAAAAAGGAAATCGCCCAAGTTACATCAAAGCATCGAAACCCGAAATTGCAACCCAAATTTATGAAAATTTTATTCAAAAGCTGCGATTCGAGTTTGGAAAACCAATACAAACTGGCATTTTTGGTGCCGATATGAAAGTTTCGTTGGCTAATGATGGTCCAGTTACGATTCTAATTGATTCGAAAAATAGGGAATAAATTAAGATATTTCCTAAAAAATCAATATTTTTGTCCTAAAATCCCCAAAATGAAATTATTTTTTTATTCTTTACTATTTTTAACGTTATCGAATTGTATTTTTTCTCAGAAACCTGAATATGCAATCATAAATATTGCAGACAGTTTGAAACAAAATGCCAATTCTGTTGTGCGTTTGAACCAAATAGATATTATTATTTCTAGTCAAAGAAATATGAAAATCAATACCAAACGAGCTATCACTATTTTTAATGAAAATGGACTTTCTGCGATTGATGCTTCTGAAAATTACGATAAAAAAACTTCTGTAAACGATATTCAAGCTACTGTTTACAATGCTTTCGGTACAGAAATTAAAAAAATAAAAAGAAAAGATTTTCGAGATCAATGTGTTATTGATGGAATTACAATTTTTTCTGATTCCAGATTTGTTTACTTGAATTATATACCAACAACTTGTCCGTTTACCATTGTTTACGAAAGTGAAGTATCAACATCAAACACTGCTTTTTTTAAACCATTTGTTCCAGTAAATAATTATTTTTCGAGTATTGAAAAAAGTGTTGTTAATATTATTTATCCCGAAAAATTAGGATTTAAATTTAAAGAATATAATTTTTCTAATTATCAAATAAAAAAAACTATCGAATCTTCTACGCAACTTTCTTATGTTGCAACAAATATTATTGCCCAAAAACCTGAAGATTTAAGTATTAATTTTATCGATATTTATCCAATTGTTTATTTTGGTTTAGAATTTTTTAATCTCGAAGGTGTTGATGGAAATGCCAAAACTTGGGCGGAATTCGGAAAGTGGTATTCGGAAAAAATTCTTGAAGGAACTTTAGAACTTCCTGAGGAAACTAAGTCCAAAATTAAAAATTTGGTTGGAAACGAGACAGATTTGATTAAAAAAGCTAAAATTATTTACAAATTTGTTCAAGAAAAATCCAGATACATAAGCATTCAAGTTGGTATTGGTGGTTTTAAACCAATGCTTGCCGATGATGTTGATCGATTGGGTTATGGCGATTGCAAAGCGTTGTCTAATTACACCAAAGCACTTCTAAATGTTGTTAATGTGCCAAGTTACAACACAATTTTGTATGGAAGCAGGAACAAGAAAAGCATAAATCCAGATTTTGTTTCAATTCAAGGCAATCACATGATTTTGTGCATTCCTGATAAAGAAAAAAATGTTTTTTTAGAATGTACAAGTCAAGTTGATCCATTTGGTTTTCAAGGCGTTTTTACAGACGATAGAGATGTATTAATTATAAAACCAGAAGGTAGCGAAATTGTAAGAACATCTATTTATGATAACAAAACCAATTCTCAAATTAGCAAAGGAAAGTTTGATTTATCTGTAAATGGAGATTTTTTTGGAACAATTTCTATTGCTTCTGCAGGTTCACAATATGCCAATAAATCAAATTATGAAACGGTTTTACCAACCGAAAAAGAAGCACATTATAAACAATACTGGAGCAATATAGCCAATCTAACAATCAATAAATTAGATTTTGTGAATGATAAAGAAAAAATCATTTTTACAGAAAACGTAAATGTTTCAGCAGTAAATTATGGCAAAATTTCTGGCAATAATCTAATTTTTAATGTTAATGCTTTCAACCAATATTCTAATAATTCAAAAAGAATTAGAAATCGAAAAACACCATTCGAAATTTCAAGAGGATATTATGATGTTGACGAAATAGAAATCGATTTGCCAGCAGAATTTGCAATTGAATCATTGCCAAATAATTTCGAATTGAATTCTAAATTTGGAGAATACAAAACAGAAATCATTAAAAAAACGGATAAAAATCTGACTTTTAAACGAACACTGTTTATTAAAAAAGCCATTTATAAAAATACCGAATATGAAGATTATAGACTTTATTTAGAACAAATTTCTAGAAATGATAACGCCAAAATTGTATTACTTAAAAAATAACAAAATGAAAATTCAAAAAGTATTTATTGCTCTATTTTTAATTATTTTCTCATTTGCAAAAGCACAAAAACTCGAACTCGGGAAAGTTACAATTGCAGAATTAGAAGAAAAACAAAACTTTAATGATCCAACTGCTGTTGCCACATTTTTATTTAAAAAAGGCGAGGTTCAATATACATATTCACAAGAAAAAGATTTTGAAATGACTACCGAAGTAAAAGTTAAAATCAAAATTTACAAAAAAGAAGGTTATGAATGGGCAAATACAATGATTTCTTATTATGTAGGTGGTTCTTCTAGAGAATCGGTTTCTATTTCCGATGCGGTTACTTATAACTTAGTCAATGGAAAAATCGAAAAGTCTAAACTAAAAAGTGACGGAATTTTCGATGAGAAAATCAATAAATATTGGAATAGAAAAAAAATCGCAATGCCTAATGTTAAAGAAGGTTCTGTTATCGAGTATTCCTATACAATTAATTCGCCAAGAATTGGAGAATTAAAAGATTGGAATTTTCAACATTCAATTCCTGTAAATTATTCTGAATTTAAAACTTATATTCCTGAATATTTTATTTATAAACCAACACAAAAAGGCTTTTTGTTTCCAAAAGTAACTGTCGAAAAAAATCAAAAATCAATTAGTTATAATTATCGAGAAGCCAACCAGCCAGGTGGAACAATACTTAATTCAACTAGTCAAGAAAAATTGAATTTTGAAGAAACTCAAACAACTTATTTAGCATTCAATTTACCTGCAATGAAAGATGAGGCATTTGTCAATAATATAGACAATTATACTTCAATTATTACTCACGAATTATCAAGTATTAAATTTCCAAATAGTCCATATAAAAATTATTCAACAGATTGGGAAACCGTCACTAAAAAAATATACGAAGCCGATGATTTTGGCTCAGAATTAAACAAAACAGGTTATTTTGAAGATGATATTAAAATATTAATTGCAGGAATATCTGATAGAGATGAAAAAATTGCAATAATCTTTAATTTTATAAAATCTAAAGTTAAATGGAATGATTTCACAGGATATTCTTGCAACGATGGTGTTAAAAAAGCTTATAAAGATGGTGTAGGTAATGTTGCTGAAATTAATTTAATGTTAACAGCAATGTTAAGATTTGCAGGAATCGATGCCAATCCAGTAATTTTGAGTACTCGTTCCAACGGTATTGCACTTTTTCCTAGTTTGAGTGCTTTTAATTATGTGATTTCTGCTGTCGAAATTGAGAATGATTTAATTTTACTTGATGCTACCGAAAAATTTGCGGTTCCAAATATTCTTCCAAATAGAGATTTAAACTGGCTAGGAAGATTGATTCGTATAAACGGAACATCATCTGAAGTTGAATTAATGCCAAAAAAACTATCAGGAGAATATGCACTTTTAAATTACAAGTTAGATCCAAAAGGCGCAATCGAAGGAAATTTAAGACGACAATTTACAAATCATAATGCATTATCATTTAGAAAAAATTTTAGTGCTGTTAGTAAAGAAAGTTATTTAGAAAATCTTGAAAATAAAAATAATAACATAGAAATTAACGATTATGTTAGAGAAAACGAAACTGATTTTGCAAAACCAATAATAGAAACTTTCAACTTCAAAGACAGCAAAAGTTTTGAAATTATTAATGATAAAATATACATTTCACCATTGGCATTTTTGACCGAAAAAGAAAATCCATTTAAACAAGAAGTTAGAGAATATCCATTAGATTTTGGATTTCCGACGAACGATCAATTTATTGTAAACATCACTATACCTGATGGATATAAAGTTGAGTCAATGCCTAAATCTGTAAATCTAGCTTCTGGAGAAAATGTCGCAGCATTTAAGTATTTAATTCTTAATGAAGATAATAATATAAATATTGTTGCAAGTTCAAGTTTAAATGAAGCTATTGTTCCAGCTGATTTTTATGATGTAATTAAAGATTTTTACAAACAAATGATTGAAAAACAAAACGAAAAAATTGTTTTAATAAAAAAATAAAAGTCTAGATGATAAAATCGATAGTAAACTATTTCAAAAATAGAAACAACCCCGATTTCGAACACCAAGATTATGAAATCGAAATGAAATTTTCCATAACTGGATTGTTTATTTTTGTAATAATTGTTTATTTAATTTATAAATTTATCTAGAAAATGAACCTAAAATCATCACAACTCGAAGTCGATAACTGGATAAAAACCCACGGCGTTCGTTATTTTAACGAACTAACCAATATGGCACAACTCACCGAAGAAGTCGGCGAAGTAGCCCGAATAATTGCCCGTCGATACGGCGAACAATCCGAAAAAGAAAGCGATAAAAACAAAGATCTTGGCGAAGAATTAGCCGATGTAGTTTTCGTAGTTTTATGTCTCGCCAACCAAACAGGAATCGATTTGCAAGAAGCATTCGACAAAAAACTTGACTTAAAAACCAATCGAGACCACGACAGACATCAGAATAACGAAAAATTAAAATAAACGCTGTGAATCTCTTTTTTTCTCTGTGAATATCTGTGTAATAAAAAAATATGAATTTAAAATTAAAACATTCAACTTGTAACCCGAAATCTGAAATCTGCATTTCTGGAAGCAAATCCGAAACCAACAGATTATTGCTTTTGCAGGCATTATATCCAAATCTAGCAATAGAAAACATCTCTAATTCAGACGATTCTGAGGTTATGACATTGGCTTTGCAGACCAACTCACAACGCGAAACTCACAATTTACAACCCATAAATATTCATCACGCAGGAACAGCAATGCGATTTCTAACAGCCTATTTTGCTCAAAAAGAAGGTCAAGAAGTTGTTTTGACAGGCTCAACTAGAATGCAACAAAGACCAATTTCGGTTCTAGTCGACGCATTGAAACAATTGGGCGCAAATATTGAATATGTAAATAATTTGGGATATCCGCCATTGAGTATTTGGGGTAAAAAACTAACCAAAAACAAAGTTTCGCTTCCAGCAAATGTCAGCAGCCAATACATTTCGGCACTTTTGCTTATTGCTCCAAAACTCGAAAATGGTCTAGAATTAACATTAATTGGCGCAATTACATCAATTCCATATATAAAAATGACATTGGCATTATTGAATGAAATTGGAGTTGAAACAAGTTTTATTGAAAATACAATTAAAGTAAATCATAAATCAGAAATCTTTAGTCAGCAATCTACAATCGAGAGCGACTGGTCATCGGCGTCTTATTTTTACTCAATAGTTGCATTATCAGAAATTGGCACTGAAATAAAATTGTCTTATTTTAAACAAAATAGTTTGCAAGGAGATGCAGCTTTGGTCGAGATTTACAAAGATTTTGGTGTTGAAACTGTTTTTGAAAAAAACTCAATTATTCTTAAAAAATCTGCAATCTGCAATCTGCATTCTGTAATCTATAATCTGCAATCTGCACCAGATATCGCTCAAACCATCGCTGTTACTTGTTTCGGATTAGGAATTGGTTGTCATCTAACTGGTTTGCATACGTTAAAAATTAAAGAAACTGATAGACTTTTAGCACTAGAAGCCGAATTATCAAAACTTGGAGCATCGATTTCAGTTACAAATGATTCCTTAACAATTGTTGCTAACTCTCTTCCCTCGGAGGGGTTGGGGGAGACTATCAAAACCTATCAAGACCACCGAATGGCTTTGGCATTTGCACCATTAGCATTAAAAACAGATATTATTATTGAAAATGCTGAGGTTGTATCAAAATCATATCCAGATTTTTGGCAAGATTTAGAGAAAATAGGAATATCAATATCAACATAAATATTTCTAAAGTTTTGGTTCACTATAACAAATACTTATTGAAGTGGTTTAAACTTTTTTGATTGAAGCGAAAAATTAAGATTTTTGTTTCAGATTTTGGATTTTTTTTTATTGAGTAGCATCGCTATCGAATAAAAAAAATCTGAAATATGGGTCAAAAAGAAAATTTTGCAGCCAATTGAAAAAAGTTTAAACCACTTTATTTATAAATGTTTTACAATTGTTGAATGTTGCTAAAAAAAATTGATTTTCAGTTTTTTTAAAAACGCATTGCTATTCCTACTCCGTTTCCTGAAGCATTAACTGAGAATTCAGGATTAAATGAAGCTGTTGTTTTAGTAATACTTTGGTTGTATTCATCAACTGCTTGTTTGAGTTGTTTATTTCCTTTTCCTTGCAAAATTATTTCGCCAATCATCATAGCTGCGCCAATGCCTCCAACTGTCCAATTGGCTTTTACCGTTTTATTGAATGAAGAGCCTAATGTATATCCAAATGCAAATGATCCAGGAAATCCAATTAATACCATTTATACGTTTAAAATAGTCTAAAGAAACTTAATTATTTTTTGTCAAGACAATGAAAAAAAATATTGCATAGCCTTTGTTACGTAAGATTTTTTTGAAGTAAGATTGGCGAAAAAGAAAAAGTTTATTGGGTTATTTTATATTAGTGTTTGGGATAATGATTTACTAGACGTTTTTTTGATTTTAGTGACATTTGAAATTAATACTAAATTGTCAAAAAATACATTTAGTCTTTTTAAAGTGCATTTAATCGATTAGTGAAAAAAAATAGGTTATCAAAGTTTTTGTATAATTCTTGCCAATATGATTACAAAAAAGAATTTTTATTACTTGAAACGTAAAAATTAAATGACTTATTTTAATTTTTGGGATGTTTGTAATCGGAATAATTAATGCCAATGCACAAACTAACAAATTGTTGTTTAGTTACGACACTGCTGGTAACCAAATTGCACGAACACTTTGCGTGAATTGTCCAGCGAATTTAGGAAGACCAGGCAAAACTAAAGAAGTCCAAAAAGCACCAGAAATTGAAACAGTCGTTATAGACAAAATCACTTTTTACCCCAACCCTGTAGCCGAAGAATTATACATAAAATGGGAATTGATTGACAACAAAACAGTCGAAAACATTACAGTTTATAACCTTAGTGGTGCTTTAATGCAAAGTTACAACGATTTAAAAACCGAAACTTTAAAAGTCTTACCGTTCGGAATTTATCCATCAGGAATGTACATTGTTAGTTTGACTTACAGCGATGGGAGCAGAAGAGTTTACAGATTATAAAGAAATAGAAACCCCACCCCAGCCCCTCCCCAAAGGGGAGGGATACGAAACTGGATATCGAAGATTTCTAGTTGGCTTTACACACAACTTGAAACCTGAA
>JAYVBR010000235.1:0-7709 GCA_043750395.1 Bacteroidota bacterium
ATTCATCATATGGTATTGTTTTTTCTAGAAATCTTTGAGTTAGGATTGATCTTTGAGATATTATTTAGAACTGTTTTAAGTGGAATTTTCACAATTATACTTTCGATTATTATCATATACTTAATAAAGCCTAAAAAACGATGAGAAAGTTATTGCTTCCTTCGATAGTTATTATTGCTGGTTCGTTGCTTGTAATCAGGTTGTTTTATTTGCAAATTATTAATGATTCATTCAAATTGAAATCAGAAAATAATGCCATAAAAATAAATTACGATTATCCAGAACGTGGCTATATTTATGATAGAAATGGCGAATTAATGGTTGCCAACCAACCTTCGTTCGATATAATGGTTACGCCTCGCGATATCAAAAATCTTGATACTTTAAGTTTTTGTAATTTACTGAATATTACTAAAGAAGATTTTCTTAAAAAAATTGCAAAAGCCAAGGTTTATAGTCCCAGATTGCGATCAGTTTTTTTGGCGCAATTAAACAAAACTGAGTTTGCAGGATTTCAAGAAAAGGCAAGAAAATTTCCAGGTTTCGAGATTCAGAAACGATCTTTAAGAGATTATCAAACAAACGCTGGAGCCAATGTTTTTGGATTTATTACCCAAGTTAATGATAAAATTATTGAAAAACATCCTTATTACAATTCGGGCGATTTAATTGGAAAACAAGGCGTTGAAGAAAGTTATGAAGACATTTTGCGTGGTATAAAAGGCGTAAAATACATTCAAAAAGACAAGTACAACCGTGAAATGTCATCATATAAAGATGGAGAATTCGACACAATTGCCGTTCAAGGAAAAGACATTACTTTGTCAATTGATATGGAACTCCAAAAATATGGCGAAGAATTGATGATGAACAAACGTGGCGGAATTGTAGCAATTGAACCAAAAACCGGAGAAATATTAGCATTGGTGACGGCACCTTCCTATGATCCAGCACTTTTAGTTGGTCGCCAACGTTCAAAAAATTACACAATGTTGTACAACGATTCGCTAGCAAAACCAACTTATGATCGAGGATTATTAGCAGAATATCCGCCAGGTTCACCTTTCAAAATTATGACTGGATTAATTGGTCTTCAAGAACAAGTTATTGATGAACAAAGTACATTTTATTGCCGTCACGGAATGCAAATTGGTGGACATTTTCAGGGTTGTCACGATTCTGGTTCATTTCAATTAAACAATGGAATTTATTCTTCGTGTAACTCGTATTTTGCAAGTGTTTATATGCGAACCATTAATAAATATGTTAATTCTGGACAAGCCGTTGACATTTGGGGAAACCATTTAAAAAGTTTCGGAATTGGCGGATTTATGGGTTATGACTTACCAACAGGTCGTCGTGGAAACGTTCCTACATCTAAATATTATAAAAAAGTTTATCCGAATGGCGGTTGGAAAGGTTCAACAATTGTTTCGAATGCAATTGGTCAAGGCGAAGTTTTAATGACACCTGTACAATTGGCAAATATGATTGCTACTGTTGCCAACAAAGGTTATTTTTATACGCCACATATTATCAAAAAAATAAAAGGTCAAAAAATCGATGCAAAATTTACAACCAAACACGTTTCGACTGTCGATAAAAAATATTTTCCGCCAGTTATTCAAGGTTTGTTTGATGTATATAATAAAGGGACAGCCCACGCTTTGAGAATTCCAGATATTGATGTTTGCGGAAAAACAGGAACTGCCGAAAATTTTGCAAGAGTTGGTGGCAAGAAAATAAAAATGAAATCTCATTCAATTTTTGTGGCATTTGCACCAAAAGATGACCCAAAAATTGCAATTGCTGTAATGGTTGAAAATGGTGGTTTTGGAGCAACAATTGCTGGACCAATAGTGAGTTTAATGCTTGAAAAATACATCAAGAAAAAAATAACTTTGACTCGTTTTGAAACTAGAATAAAAGCCACAAGTTTGCAAAGTCAATATGCAAGATATGTAGTTAAAAAAGCCGACACAACAAAAGTTGATTCAACAAAAATTCAATTGCCAGATTTCAAAAAAATCGCCAAAGAAGCCGAAAAAGATACTTTGCACAATAACTAATTTGTTTTAAAATTTAAAATGAAAAACCAAAGCGTTTCTAATAATCTTGATTGGATTAGTGTAGTAATTTTTATTGCGCTGGTGGTTTTGGGTTGGATGAATATTTATTCATCATCACTTTCATTATCGGCTGGCGACAAATCAATATTTGATATTTCTCAAGTTTATGGCAAGCAAATGCTTTTTATTTTCTTAACGATTCCAATAATTTTTGTAGTTCTTTTTGCCGATTCAAAATTTTACGAAAAGTATTCAAGTTTAATATTTGGAGTTGCTTTATTAGCTTTAGCTGGATTATTTGTTGCAGGAAAAACTATTGCTGGTCAACGTTGTTGGTACGGAATAGGCAGTTTTACTTTGCAACCTTCAGAATTTGCTAAAGCTGCAACCGCATTGGCGTTGGCAAAATTTTTGAGCGATGTTCAAGTTAATTTGAATAATATCAATGATCAGTTAAAAGCATTGGCGATAATTTTCTTGCCAGTAATTCTCATTTTACCACAGCCAGATCCAGGAAGCGCATTGATTTACTCGGTTTTCTTCTTTGTTTTGTATCGTGAAGGTTTGCCTGGTTGGTATTTAGGCGTTGGTTTTGCAGCAATTTTATTGTTTGTAATGGCACTTTTATTACAACCAATTTATATCATTTTGATTGCGGCAATAATTCTTGCATTTGTATATTTCAAAAGCAGAATTATTAATCGCAGTATTGTTATTAGCAGTATAATTTTAGTCGTAATTGGCGGATTTGTTTTCTCAGTTGATTATGTTTTCACAAATGTTTTCAAACAACACCATCGTGATCGATTTAATATTTTGCTAGGCAAAGCAGTCGATATGAAAGGTATTGGTTACAACACCAACCAATCGGAAATTGCCATTGGTTCAGGCGGATTTTTCGGAAAAGGTTATCTTGAAGGCACTCAAACCAAAGGTGGATTTGTGCCCGAACAACACACCGATTATATTTTCACAACAGTGGGCGAAGAATGGGGTTTCTTAGGATCGTTAATAGTTATGGGATTATTTATAGGATTGATTTTAAGGATTTTATATCTTTCCGAAAGACAAAAAACCAAGTTCAGTCGGGTATATGGTTATTGTGTTGCGGCTATTTTATTCATACATACTTTCGTAAATATTGCAATGGTTTTGGGCGTTTTCCCAACTATTGGTGTTCCTTTACCTTTCTTTTCTTATGGCGGTTCTGGACTTTGGGGTTTCACTATTTTGCTATTTATTTTCTTGAAAATGGATGCAAATAAGGTAAATGAATGGTAATAAAAAATAAAAAAATTACTGAATTACTGAATTGCAATTTTTTAAAACTTATTCATAATTTTTGCTATATTTGAAATTGTATAGATATTCATAACATACGATTAATTTAAAAAATAAAATGTCAGAAAATCCAAAATTTGCAGTAATCGGGGGAGGAAGCTGGGCAACAGCAATTGCTAAAATGCTATGTGTAAATCTTCCTGAAATTGCTTGGTACATGCGAAATGAAGATGCAATTAATCATATAAAAGCGCACAAACACAACCCAAATTATTTGAGTGGCGTTGAATTTGATCTAAAAAAACTTAGACTGACAAGCAACATTAACGAAGCAATCGAATATGCTGATTATGTAATTTTTGCAATTCCATCTGCATTTGTTGGCGCAGAATTAAAAAAAATGACAACCTCGTTAAAAAATAAAGTTATTTTCTCGGCAATAAAGGGTATTGTTCCCGAAACAAGTTTAATAGTTGGTGAACATTTTCACGAAACTTATGACATTCCTTATGAAAATATTGGAGTAATAACTGGACCTTGTCACGCAGAAGAAGTGGCACTCGAGAGATTATCTTATTTGACAATTGCTTGTGGTGATGACGAAAAAGCTAAAATTGTTGCTAAATGTCTTTCCGGGAATTTTATTAAAGCAAAAATTACCGACGATATTATAGGTACTGAATACGCAGCAATGTTAAAAAATATTTACGCAATTGCAGCAGGAATTGCACACGGAATTGGTTATGGCGATAATTTTCAGTCGGTTTTAATGAGCAATGGCATTCGAGAAATGAAAAAGTTCATTAAAAAAGTCCACAAAATGAAACGAAATATTAACGACTCGGCTTACTTGGGCGATTTGTTGGTTACTGGATATTCGGTTTTTTCAAGAAACAGAATGTTTGGTAATATGATTGGAAAAGGTTACACAGTTAAATCAGCTCAAATGGAAATGTCAATGGTTGCAGAAGGTTATTATGCTACCAAAAGCGCGTGGGAATTAAATCAAAAATATGGTGCAAATACACCAATTATCGATGCTGTTTACGAAATATTATACCAAGGTAAAGAAGCTAAAAAAATATTCAAAAAATTAACCGATAAATTAGATTAACTAAAAACTCCAATCTTTATAGTCACTATTTTTTTCTAATTTATTTTCGATATTGTCTGGCAATTTTGGATAAAAATCTATGCCAGTCATTCTCTCCAGTTCATCCGTTGCAATGACGAATTTATACAACGGCAAATCAGATTTTTGACTCGGAACTAAAAATGTTATCATTTTGTAGTTTCCGTTATCGTTGTGCAACAATACTTTATAAAAAAATTCTGGAATTGCTACATTTTCTTTTCCTATTGATTTCAAACCTTCTTTAAGTATTCCCCCAGTAATTACATAAATACTTTTGTTTTTTTTAGCCCAATAACGAACTTTTTCTTCTAATCTGTTCCAAACTCCATCATTAAAATCGTGTTTTTGAGGCGAAATATTCGAAGTGAAAAAAGTGTCATCAAATGCTTTTTTACTAAATTTCATATCTCCAGCAGGACACAAATGACCCTTGTCATAACCTGATTTTTTATAATTTTTCCAATCTGCAGAATTGGTTCCAACCAAAGGATCTTCAATAAAAAAAGGTCTTTCAAAATGATTTTTTAATAACATACTTGACTTTAATTCGTAGGCTACCCATTCAGCTTGTTCATACTTTTCGTTATATGATAAAGTGAAAAATTCGTGTTTAATTATTTTATTAGTTGTTGATAAAGGCAAAAAATCAAAATTGAGTTGATTGTCAGAAATTGAGTTTTGAGATATGTTTTCAGATAAACTACCAATTTCTTTTTGCTTTTTACAAGACCCAAAAACAAGAAGGATAATAGAAATTACGAGGTACTTTTGATTCATTATAGATTTTTTTTTATTTATTTGCTATAAAGATAAGATAATGATTAAATTTGTAGAATCAAGAATGAATTTTAACATCAAAAAACAAAAAAATTATGAAAAGTAAATTGATATTAACGGCTGTTTTAGTGTTAGCCAATCAAGTATTTTTTGGGCAAGAAATCAAAACCGCAGTATTAGATACTGTAAAAACTATTGCTAAAGAAAAAGTTGTAGATTTAAAAACTAAAGTTGTAGAAAAAGTTGCACCAGCTGAAAAACTGGCTGTTGAGCAAGCAATCGAAAAACAATCTAATTTAAGTGTGATTGAAGAAAAAGAAAAAGCAACTAGATATGCAAATAAAGCTGTTGAAGATGCAAATGAAGCTAAAAAAATTGCCGAACAAGCAACAAAAGACAAAATGAAAGCAGAAGAAATGGCTGTTAAAGATGCAAAAAACGCTGAAAAGGAAGCCGAAAAAGCTAAAAAGGAAGCTGATAAAGCAAAACAAAAAACCGAAAAAGCTGCTGAAAAAGCTAAAGAAGATGCAGAAAAAGCTGTAAAAAATGCAGAAAAAAGAGATAAAGAAGCTCTAGAAGCTCAAAAAATTGCTAACAAACAACAGGCCGAAATGCTTGAATTGCAAAAAAAAGAAGCTAAAGTTAAAGAAAAACAACAGCAAGAAATAATTGACAATCAGAAAAAAGAAACCAAACGTTTAGAAAAAATTGCTGATGCAAAACAAGATGTAATCGATGCCGAAGACAAACTTTCTGAAGCTCAAAGAGATATGACTAAAGAGGCTGAAAAACACAATAAAAAATTAGCGAAAGGGAAACTTTCTCCAAATGACATTGAAGATTATAATAAAGATAAATCTAAAATGGAGGAGAAAATAATGGAAATGAAAGAAAAAATTATAAAAAGTAAACAAAAATTAGATAAAATTAATAACTAATTTGATTTAGATAAAACCAAAAGCCTCAAAAATTAATTTTGGGGCTTTCTGATTTTAATAATTTGAATTTTAAAAAATAAACTTCTAAAGAAATTTATTTTTTATTTAACTCAACAAAATATTTGTAAAATAAAGGTATAGTTTCAATTCCTTTTAAATAATTAAAAATTCCAAAATGTTCGTTTGGTGAATGAATAGCATCAGAATCTAAGCCGAAACCCATCAAAATTGTTTTAGATTTTAATTCTTTTTCGAACAAAGCTACAATCGGAATACTTCCACCCGACCTAACTGGAATTGCAGTTTTTCCAAAAGTTTCGGTGTAGGCCATATTAGCTGCTTTGTAACCAATGCTATCGGTTGGCGTAACATAACCTTGTCCGCCGTGGTGTGGCTTAACTTTTACAGTTACTCCTGCGGGCGCTATACTTTCAAAATGATTCTTGAATAAATCAGTAATCGTTTGCCAATCTTGGTTTGGAACTAAACGCATAGAAATTTTTGCAAATGCTTGACTTGCAATTACAGTTTTTGCTCCTTCGCCAGTATATCCGCCCCAAATTCCGTTTACATCTAATGTTGGGCGAATGGAATTTCTTTCGTTGGTTGTGTAACCTTTTTCACCATAAATATCATTTATATCTAATGATTTTTTATAATCATCGAGAACAAAAGGTCTTTTTGCCATTTCTGCTCTTTCATCAGCTGATAATTCCTCAACATTATTATAAAAACCAGGAATTGTAATGTGGTTATTTTCGTCGTGAAGCGAAGCAATCATTTTGCAAAGAATATTAATTGGATTGGCAACTGCGCCACCATAAAGTCCAGAATGCAAATCACGATTGGGTCCTGTAACTTCGACTTCTACATAACTTAATCCGCGCAAACCAGTAGTAATTGATGGTTGTTGGTTAGAAATCATTCCAGTATCTGAAATTAAAATCACATCGCAAGATAATTTTTCTTGATTGCGTTCTACAAACCAAGATAATGATTTTGATCCAACTTCTTCTTCACCTTCAATCATAAATTTGACGTTGCAAGGCAAGTTTTCGTTAGCAATCATATATTCAAATGCTTTAACGTGCATATACATTTGACCTTTGTCATCGCAAGAACCTCTTGCAAAAATGGCACCTTCTGGGTGAATATCGGTTACTTTGATAACGGGCTCAAACGGTGGCGATGTCCACAAGTCAAGTGGATCTGGCGGTTGCACATCATAATGTCCATAAACCAAAACAGTTGGTAGGTTTTTATCGATAATATGTTCGCCATAAACGATTGGATATCCTGGTGTTTCGCAAATTTCGACATGATTGCAACCTGCTTTTTCAAGCGATTTTTTTACGGCTTGAGCGGTAAGAATGACTTGCTTTTCAAATTTTGCATCAGCAGAAACTGACGGGATTTTTAATAATTCGATTAACTCGTCAATGAAACGCTGCTTGTTTTTGTCTATGTATTGTTTGATGTTGTTCATTATTTTTACCATTGCGAGAAACG
>JAYVBR010000236.1:0-3317 GCA_043750395.1 Bacteroidota bacterium
TCAAAATTTGAAATCAAAATTTGCTTTGATGATTCCAGACTTGTACCATGAAATCCTTCAAATGAATGGTTCATATTTTATAATTTGTGTAAAAAATATTTCAAAACACCTCAATCGCAAAAAACAATTGAGGTGATTTAAATATTGAAATTTTGTTTTACTCCGACTTAGAAATTGGTTCAAATTCCATAGAATCTCGAGTATTTTTTTGAACGGCAATTGCACCAAACAGAGCTAATAAGAATGCGAATGCATAAAATCCTTTTTCGCTGGGCAAAATTATTGCATTCCACAAACCAATTACCAATAATGCAATTGATAAAATAGTTCCAAACCAACAAATACCATAATAAATATCAGTAACCGGAAAACCTTCAAGTCTGTCGCGAACACTTTTTTGAAGTGAAATTACGGCAAATAATCCAAACATTAAAACTGTGAAATAATAACCTTTTTCGTTCAATTCCATTTCGGCACGAAAAAGTCCAACTAAATAACCAATAATTCCTGCTGCCATTGCTATCCAAGATGCTGCTATAAATGCAGTAGATGTTTTTTGTAAACTCATAATTTATATATCTAATATTTGAAATCTAAAATCTAAAATTTTATCCTACCAAAACCCAAGTTCCAGCATTAATCAACAATTCGGCTTTTTTATATTTCATTTCTTCGATTTGACCATTGGCAACATTCTGAACTTTTACTGTATCGTTTCTGTTGATTTTTGGTTGGTCACGAACTATAGTTTCTGTAACTTGACGTTGTTGTGTTTGCCCTGCTTCTCTGTTTTGTTCAGATAATGTGTCAGAATTTGGAATTTCATCTTTCGATGTTTTATAATTCTCAACTTGACGCACTTCTCTAGCTTCTTGAATGTTGTTTTGTTGTTGTGGCAAATCGCCTTTGAACAAGAACGAAACAACTTCTTTATTGACATTATTCAACATATTTTTAAATAATTTATAAGCTTCGATTTTATAAATTACCAATGGATCTTTTTGTTCGTGAACCGCTAATTGAACTGATTGTTTCAATTCGTCCATTTTTCGCAAATGCTTTTTCCAAGCTTCGTCAACAATGGCCAATGTTATGTTTTTCTCGAAATCGGCAACCAGTTGTGCGCCTTGTGTATTGTATGCTTTTTCTAAATCAGTTACAACACTTAAAGTCTTAATTCCATCAGAAAACGGAATTACAATTCGCTCAAATTGATTGTTTTTATCTAAAAACACATTAGAAATAATCGGAAAAGCTTCTCTTGCAGAACGTTCGGTTTTTTCGGTATAATAAGCCATTGTGGCTTTATAAACTTTTCCAGTCAATTCAATTTCGTTCATTTTACTAAATTCACTTTCAGAAACTGGCGATGTAATTGAGAAATATCGAATCAATTCGAATTCAAAATTCTTGAAATCATTGCTTGGTTTGTTGCTTTCGACAATTACTTCACAAGTATCGTACATCATATTGGCGATGTCTAATTTCAATCTTTCACCGTGCAATGCGTGACGACGACGTTTGTAAACAACCTCACGTTGTGCATTCATAACGTCATCATATTCAAGCAAACGTTTACGAGTTCCAAAATTATTTTCTTCAACTTTTTTCTGAGCACGCTCGATAGATTTGGTCATCATAGAATGCTGAATTACTTCGCCTTCTTTCAATCCCATTCTGTCCATAACTTTTGCAACACGCTCAGAACCAAATAGTCTCATTAAATTATCTTCCAAAGAAACATAAAATTGCGAACTTCCAACATCGCCTTGACGACCAGCACGACCACGCAATTGGCGGTCAACACGACGAGAATCGTGGCGTTCTGTTCCAACAATTGCCAATCCACCAGCAGCTTTTACTTCTGCCGAAAGTTTGATATCGGTTCCACGACCAGCCATATTCGTTGCAATGGTTACAACACCGGGTTTTCCAGCTTCTTCTACGATTTGAGCTTCTTGTTTGTGCATTTTTGCATTCAAAACATTGTGCGCTACACCACGCATTTTCAACATTCTACTCAATTTTTCAGAAATATCTACTGATGTTGTTCCAATCAAAACAGGTCTTCCTGCAGCCGATAATTCTGCTACATCTTCAATTACTGCGTTGTATTTTTCGCGAGTTGTTTTGTAAATTAAATCTTCTTTATCTAGTCTTGACATTCCTTTATTGGTCGGAATTTCAACAACATCAAGTTTATAAATTTCCCAAAGTTCGCCAGCTTCTGTAACTGCTGTTCCAGTCATTCCAGCTAATTTATTGTACATTCTGAAATAATTTTGTAATGTAACCGTTGCAAATGTTTGGGTTGCAGCTTCGATTGTTACATTTTCTTTGGCTTCAATGGCTTGGTGCAATCCGTCAGAATAACGGCGACCATCCATAATACGACCAGTTTGCTCATCGACAATCATGATTTTATTATCCATAATTACATATTCGGTATCTTTTTCGAATAATGTATAGGCTTTCAATAATTGTGTTAATGTATGAATTCGTTCAGATTTGATGCTAAAATCTTGGAATAATCTTTCTTTTTCTTCGGCTAATGCATCTTTTTCAAGACCCATTTTTTCGATTCTTGCAATTTCGGTTCCAATATCAGGAAGTACGAAAAAGTTTTTATCCTCAGAATTTGACGATAAAAATTTCACTCCATTATCTGTCAATTCAACTTGATTGTTTTTTTCTTCGATTACAAAATACAATGCTTCGTCAACCTTTGGCATTTCGCGGTTGTTGTCTTGCATATAATTGTTTTCGGTTTTTTGCAACAATTGTTTGATGCCTTCTTCACTCAAAAATTTAATTAAAGCTTTGTTTTTTGGTAACGAACGATACGCTCTAAGCAAATTAAAACCACCATCTTTGGTATTTCCTTCGCCAATTAATTTTTTGGCTTCGATTAAAAATCCATTTGATAATTGTCTTTGCAAAGCAACCAAATTATCAATTTTTGGTTTTAATTCGTTAAACTCGTGACGATCACCTTGTGGAACTGGACCAGAAATAATCAATGGCGTTCTAGCATCATCAATCAAAACTGAATCGACTTCATCGACAATTGCAAAATTATGTTTTCTTTGAACTAAATCTGCTGGCGAATGTGCCATATTATCACGTAAATAATCAAAACCGAATTCGTTATTTGTACCATAAGTAATATCAGCATCGTAAGCTTTTTTGCGACCTTCTGAATTTGGTTGATAATTATCTATACATTCAACCGACATTCCGTGAAATTCGAAAAGTGGCGCTTTCCAAGTACTATCTCGTTTTGCCAAATAGTCGTTCACGGTTACCAAATGCACACC
>JAYVBR010000237.1:0-3316 GCA_043750395.1 Bacteroidota bacterium
TCGGATAACTGATGGTTTACCACATTCAGTTTGTGCAAATAAATACGAAAATTATCAAGTAAACAGTTTGTCTTCGGGAAGTTTATATAACGATGGCGAAACTTACAGTTGGTCTATTTCTCCCGCTTATCTAGGAAGCGTTTCTACAGGTGCAGGTACCAACAGCGTTGCTGTACTTTGGAATAATGTTACAGTTCCAACCAATGCAACTTTGTCATTAACAATAACTAAATGTACAGTTACAACAACAATTACTAAAATAGTTACTGTTGTACCAATTCCTGTAATTTCTATTGCTGCAAGAAATCCATTAGGAACTCTTATTACAGGAATTTGCAGTGGCAGTCCAGTTACTTTTACAGTATCTGCTGCTAATGGTTTTGTATTAGGTTCGGGTACAGTTGTCAATTGGGATTTCGGAAACGGTGTTACACAAACAACTACTGGTCTTTCTGTTGATTACACTTTTACAAACCTTACCAATACCAGTCCAATTTATACAGTAAAAGCCACTATTATTAATCCAGGCGGCTGCGCTGGTACAGCAAATGCAACTTTTCAGTTTACAATTTTTCCTGGACCGACTGCCTTAGTTTCTATTGCTAGTGGTGGTAATGGTTTTTGTCCAGGAGAAGCTATAAATACTGTTCTAACTGCAACAAGTTCAACTGCTGGTGCCACCTTCAAATGGTACAAAGCTGGTGGATCAACCATATTGAGTACAGCAGGAACATTGTCAATTAATGGTTCTGCGGCACTTGGTTTTGGCAACTATTTTGTTTTAGTAACCAATGCTGCTGGTTGTGGAACTTATTCTAATGCAATCGAGATTGTTTTACTAGATTGCGATCCGCCACTGTTTTGCACAGTATCTCCAACACCTAATGTAACCAATACAAGCTCGATAGGTTGTATAGCACCAACAACTGCAACCAATTGCAATTGTGGAATAATTAACCTTACTGGTGTAACAACACCAACGCCAGTATCAGTAAAATGGGACATTTTTGGACCAAATTATTCATTACTTAATTTTACCGGAACTTCTATTGGTACAGCTGCTTTGCCACTATTACCCGGAAATTATAACATTATTAAAAAAGTAGTTTTTACTTGTACCAATGGTCAATTGGCAAAAAAGAACGTTTTAAAAACCGTTGTTGTCCCTTATATTGCTGATTTTGCTTATACAGTTTTATGTGGCACCAACGGCAACTACAACATCAAATTTATTGACAAAAGCCCATTTTATGCTTCAGTACCTGTTGGTTCTAGAACTTTTAAATATTATAGATCTACCTCAAACGCTGGTCCTTGGACTTTAATTGGTAGTACACAAAACTATACACTTAACAATGTTGCTCCAGGCAATTATTTCTTTAAGATTGTTGTAACAGGAACACTTGCTGGTGTTGCACAAACACCTTGCGAGAAAATTATTCCTATTAACATTGCAATTCCTGCTGCATTAAGTATTCAAGTTTTTCCATTTTCTTGCCACGATTCAGCAGTACAATTTGGCGTACTGGGTCTATCTACAACGGATACCTATTTTTGGACTTTTGATGCTGGCGCAACTAATACTTTAAAAACCCCCCAGAGAGTTTTTAACAGTTCAGGCTCACAAACGGTTACTTTGGTGGTTACCGATAAATATGGTTGTCCTAGACCAACTATGTTGGTCAATATTAACATTCCAGCCAAATGTTTCAATGGCTCAATTGCATCAAGTCCCAACCCACCACAGGTGTGCAAGGGCAGCCCAATCAATTTGCAATATGTGCCAACATCTGGCGAATGTCCAGCTACATTATACACTTGGATGAACGGTACCAATATGGTTGGCACCAGCACAGTACCCAATTACAACATTACATTGCCAGGGTTCTATTGGTTTAAAGTTAAAAGTGCTAATGGTTGCACTTTCGAAACCTCTCAACGCATTACGCCAACCTTTAGACCGTTGCCAACACTAACTATGCCTGCTATTGGTACAATTTGTGCTGATGGAACCAATGTAACAATTGCCACCAATGTTACAACAATTGCTTGGACAGTCGATGGTACACCTAGACCATTGTTTAACAATTTATTGTCTGTAAATTTAACCAGCCTTTCGGTTGGCACTCACACAATATCAGTTACAGTTACTGGTGCACCAGCTGATGGCTCTTGTTCTAAAACAGCTTCGCAAACTTTTACAGTAACCACGCCACCAGGACAAACAATTATTACCAAACAATTAATTAGTTGCAATCCATTTTCAGTCCAACTGATTGCTAACAATGCTGCAACAGGAACATTTAATTGGTCCAATGGTACTACTGGAAGTTCAACAATAGTTACAAGCGGTGGCCCTTATGGGTAACATTTACACCAATATCAGGGGCTTGTTCAATATATGCGCAAACAGATGTTCCTAAAAGTCCAGAAGTTTATCTTTGGAGTTTTCCAACGGGCTGTTAAAATGGTTGTACAGAAAATAGAGACACCATTTTAGGACCACAATTGCCCTTTAATTGGGGCTGGAATTGGTTGTTGAATCAAAATGTTATTGCACAAGGCACAGGTTTTGTCGCACCATTGTTACTAACTACTTCGGGACTTTACAATTTAAACATTAACAACGGTTTGTGCGAAGCAAAAAGTGGCGATATGGAGTACAAAAGTTTTGAATGTCTAGAATGTAAAATTAAAGTCGATGTAAAAGACATTCAAATTGTCGACGATAATTTGTGCATTAGCAGGGTATTTTTGGTTATCGATAATCAATCTGGCTCTGTAATTAATGGAACGATAACCAATGCTAGCAATCAAGTTGTTATCTCGCCAAGTGGAGTTGTCCTGCAACCTGGGATTAACTATTTAACTTTCGATTTTATACCTATTAATGGCTTTTTGGGTGGCGTAATTACTTTTCAAATCAACGGTGCAACAAGAGACGGAAAACCTTGTTTAACCAACTATAGAATTGAATTGAAATATTGTAGAAATGGCTTTGGGAGACCAGGTTTAACTAAAACTAAAACAAAACTGTTTGATACAAGTGATTTGGTTATTGCACCCAACCCAACCAAAAACAGCACCAACATAACTTTTAGCAACACCACTACAGCACCTTTGCTTGAAATTTATAGTGTTTTAGGCAAGCTAATAACCAGTTATCAGGCGGCAAATAACAGCGATGTTTGGCAACTGGACACCAGCAATTTATCATCAGGATTGTATATAGTTGTTTTAAAAGAAGAAAACCAAATCATGATGCAGAAAAAATTAATTATTGAATAAATAATATTACTTTACATACTCCTCTTTA
>JAYVBR010000238.1:0-7689 GCA_043750395.1 Bacteroidota bacterium
ATGGATAAACCAAAATCCTTTTAATTCAATGTATTTTGCAGTCCAAGCAATGGCTGCTGAATTAACAACTGGCGCATTGGTTTTATCTCAAATTCGTGATTCTAAAAAGAATATTTCGATGTTGGTTGCCAATTCTAAATCGAATTTCTCCAAAAAAGCCATTGGCAGAATCACTTTTACTTGCAACGATGGTTTATTGATTGAAAACGCCATCAAACAAGCCATTGCAACCAACGAAGGGCAAACCATTTGGATGAAATCTATCGGAATTAACGAACAGGGCGACCAAGTTTCTGAGTTTGATTTTGAATGGAGTGTTCGAATAAAGTTATAGGCTGTATGTTATAAGTTGTAAGTTTAGCAACTTATAAATAAATCTTAATTATGATTTTCTTCAATATAATATGTACTAATTTTATATATTATTACCAACCACATAACTCACAACCAAGAACCTACAACATTAAAATAAAATGAAAATCCTAATTACAGGTGCGACCGGATTACTCGGAAAACAATTATCTAAATTATTAATTGATAATTCAATTTCTGTTAATTATTTGTCGACTTCGAAAACCAAAATCGAAAGCAAACCAAACTATCAAGGTTTTTATTGGAATCCCGAAGAAGGAAAAATAGACGAAAATTGTTTGATTGGTGTCGATGCAATAATTCATTTGGCAGGAGCCAATATCGCCAAACGTTGGACAAATTCTTACAAACAAGAAATTATTGAAAGTCGGGTCTTGTCGTCCAATTTATTGTTTAATACTTTGAAAAAAAATCCGCATCAAGTAAAACAAATCATTTCAGCATCGGGAACTGCGATTTATCCAGATAGTTTTCATAAAATTTATTCAGAAACTGAAACAGATATCGCTGATGGATTTTTGAGTAATGTTGTTGTAAAATGGGAAAAATCTGTTGATCAATTTAAATTATTAGCCATAAAATTTTGCAAAGTTCGAACCGGAATTGTTTATGATAAAGATGGTGGCGCACTTGCCGAAATTTTAAAACCTATAAAACTTGGCATTGGTTCAAGTTTTGGTTCTGGAAAACAAATTCAATCTTGGATACATATATATGATGTCGTGAATTTATATTTTTTTTTACTCAAAAACAATTCCGAAGGAGTTTATAACGCAGTTGCACCAAATCCAGTTTCTGATCAAGTATTGACTAAAACCATTGCCAGAATTCTAAAAAAACCATTATTTATGCCAAATATGCCAAGATTTATGATGAAATTGATTCTTGGCGATATGAGCGAATTGCTTTTTACAAATAAAAATATATCCTCAAAAAAAGTAATAAACGAAGGTTTTAAATTCAAATTTCCTGACATTGATAGTGCTTTGGAGGATATTTTGAAAAAATCTTAATACTTCATTAGGTTATCTTAATTCCAATAAAAAACTGTCATTTTGACACCATTTTGACTAATGGCAACAATTTTGTTATGTAAATTGAAAACCAAGATGTTTAAGAATATATTTCAAAATAATAAAGATCAAAGCAAAATGACAACCGAAAATACAGAATTAGATCAAGAATTAGACGATGTTACTTTAGAAAACAATGCTAACGGCGAACAACTTATTGTTGAAGATGTTCCAATTTTATCTATCGAAGAGCAATTGACTCAAGATTTAGCATCAGAAAAAGATAAATATATTCGTCTTTTTGCTGAGTTCGAAAATTACAAACGCAGAACTACTAAAGAAAGAATCGAATCTTTTAAAACTGCCAACCAAGAAGTTTTACAAGCCATTTTGCCAGTAGTTGATGATTTTGATAGAGCTTTAACCGAAATCAAAAAAACCGATGACAATGTTTTGATAGTTGGTGTAGAATTAATTTACGAAAAACTAAAATCGACAATGGTTTCTAAAGGCTTAGAAGAAGTTGAAATAAAAATTGGGGATATTTTTAATGCCGATTTCGCCGAAGCAATTACACAAATACCATCACCAAGTCCAAATTTAAAAGGAAAAATTGTAGATGTTATAGAAAAAGGATACAAACTAGGAGACAAAATTATCCGTTTTCCAAAAGTTGTAATCGGAATGTAATGACCCACGTAGAGACGAGTCTCAGACTCGTCTAATTTTATTATTAAAACAATATGAAAAAAGATTTTTACGAAATATTGGGCATTACGAAATCTGCAAACGAAGCCGAAATTAAAAAAGCCTATCGCAAGAAAGCAATAGAATTTCACCCTGACAAAAACCCAGGAAATGCTGCTGCCGAAGAAAGTTTTAAAACTGCTGCCGAAGCTTATGAAGTTTTAAGTGATCCACAGAAAAAAGCGCAATACGACCGTTTTGGTCATCAGGCATTTGACAATGGTGGCGGTGGCGGACGTGGTTACGGCGGTGGAGGTATGAATATGGACGACATCTTTAGCCAATTTGGAGATATTTTTGGTGGAGGCGGAAGTTTTGGCGGATTTGGTGGCGGTGGCGGAGGTCAACGTCGAGTTAAAGGTAGCAGTCTGAAAATCAGAGTAAAACTAACTTTAGAAGAAATCGCGAACGGTGTCGAGAAAAAAGTTAAAGTAAAACGTAAAATTCAAGCGCAAGGTGTGACTTACAAAACTTGTTCGACTTGTAATGGGCAAGGTCAAGTTATGCGTGTTACCAACACAATTCTTGGTAGAATGCAATCGGCATCGACTTGTCCGACTTGTGGTGGTGCTGGTCAAATGATTGACAAACGCCCATCTGAAGCCGATGCGCAAGGAATGATTGTTGAGGACGAAACGGTTTCTATAAAAATTCCCGCTGGAGTAGTTGACGGAATGCAACTAAAAGTTTCTAACAAAGGAAACGATGCACCAGGTAATGGAATTCCCGGAGATTTGATTGTTGCAATCGAAGAAGCCGAACACGAATTCTTGAAGCGCGAGGGTGAAAACCTTCATTATGATTTATATATTAGTTTGCCAGAAGCCGTTCTTGGAATCTCAAAAGATATTGAAGCCGTAAACGGAAAAGTAAGAATCAAACTTGAAGAAGGCATTCAATCTGGAAAAATTTTGAGATTAAAAGGAAAAGGAATTCCATCAATAAACGGATATGGAAATGGCGATCTATTAGTTCACGTGAACGTTTGGACACCTAAACATTTGAACAAAGAACAAAGAATTTTCTTTGAAAATAATTTAACTCAAGAAAATTTCAATCCACAACCCGAAAAAACAGACAAATCTTTCTTTGAAAAAGTAAAAGATATGTTTTCGTAGAAATTGAATATATTTCATTAAATTTGAATTTATTTTAAGTCAAAATTATGAATGCAGTCGAATTTTCAGGCAAAATCGAAAAAGGAAAAATAAGTATTCCAAAACAATATCAAGAATTTGATAATGAAAACGTTAGAATAATTATGCTTTTTGATTAATCTAAAAAAGAAATGTCAAAAAAAGAAAATCTTCTAATTACTTTGAATAAAATGAAAGCTGAAAAAATGTTTGACTCAATCGAAAACCCAGTTTTATGGCAAAAAAAATTGAGAGATGATTGGGAATAAAATCCTTTTAGACACCAATGTCATCATTTTTTACTTCCAAACAGCATATTGACGTTGAGAGATTTGTAAGTTCGTTTGATTCTTTTTATGTACCAATCATAACTTATATCGAGGTATATGGGTTTGATTTTAAAGACGAAAATCAAAAAATATTAATTGACGAATTATTCAAAAGCATAGAAATTGTTGAGGTAAATAAAATTATTTTTGAAATTGCAATTTCAATAAGAAAAAATAAAATCAGAAAAATAAAAATTGCCAGACGCAATAATATTAGCAACAGCAAAATTTTTAGAAATATCTTTATTAACAGACGATTGGAATGATTTTTTGAATATTGATAATAAAGTAATCATATCAAATATGGATTATTTTAAATTATAATTTTTTTTTGAATAGACCTAAAATCTATTCTTTTTTCCCATCTTTATGAAAATAGAGATGGGTTTTTTGTAACAAAAAGATACAACTTATTACTAACTTTGTACTTTATTAAAAATCAATCTTTAAAGAATGAACCCAATTCTCGAGGTCAAAAATGTTGTCAAACAATACGGCAATTATACTGCATTAAATCAAGTTTCATTATCTGTACAAAAAGGTTCAATTTATGGACTTCTTGGTCCAAACGGAGCAGGAAAAACATCATTAATTCGAATTATCAACCAAATAACTATGCCTGATAGTGGTCAAGTTTTTCTTGATGGCGAAATTTTGCAACCTAAACACATTCAACAGATTGGTTATATGCCCGAAGAACGTGGTTTATACAAATCAATGAAAGTTGGCGAACAATGTTTGTATCTAGCACAACTCAAAGGGTTATCAAAAACCGAAGCTAAAAATCAACTCGATTATTGGTTCGATAAACTCGAAATTCAAGGTTGGTGGAATAAAAAAATTGAAGAACTTTCAAAAGGAATGGCGCAAAAAATACAATTTGTTGTTTGTGTTTTGCACCAACCTAAATTATTGATTTTCGACGAGCCTTTTTCTGGATTTGATCCTGTAAATGCCAATTTAATCAAAGACGAGATTCTAGAATTAAAACAAAAAGGTGCAACTATAATTTTCTCGACCCACCGAATGGAAAGCGTAGAAGAATTATGCGACGAAATTGCATTAATCCATAAATCTAACAAACTACTCGACGGAAAAATAAATGATATCAAACGTCAATTTCGAACAAATTCATACGAAATTGGAATATTAACCGAAAATACTGAAAGTTTAATATCCGAATTATCTCAAAAATTTAAAGTTTCAAAAACCAATTTCAAATCCTTAAACAACGAATTAAAACTCGAAATCCAAATCGGAAATTCTTCCCCAAACGAATTATTGAATTTATTAATAAGTAGGGGAGAAGTAACCCATTTTTTAGAAAAAATTCCAAGCGTAAATGAAATTTTTATTCAAACAGTTTCTTAAAATCGATTATTCGATTACTAGATTTTTCGAACAATCTAATTATCAAATAATCCAACAATCAACACCAATATGAAAGTATTAAAACTCATCATAAAACGAGAATTCATTTCTAAAGTTCGCAATAAATCATTTATTGTTATGACTTTTTTAAGCCCATTATTATTTGTTACAATTGCAGGATTTGTAGCTTATTTATCATCAATGAAAGCCGATCAAAAAACCATAGCAATTCACGACGAAAGTCATATTTTTGTAAAAGAATTCAAGTCAAATTCAGAATATAAATATATTGATTTATCAGCAATAGAAATTAAAATCTTGAAAGACAGCATCGACATTGAAAGTTACGACGGCTTACTTTTTATACCAAATAATTCATATAATAAAACTTTAGCAACCAATTTTCAATATATTTCTAATGATAGTCCAAGTATTTCGCAAATAGCCAATTTGCAAAAAATAATCGAAAATAAAATAACCAAAACCAATTTCGAAACTGCCAAACTCGACACAATTGCCTTTCAAAAAGCACAATCCAAAGTCAATATTTCTCTAGTAAAATCCAATGGCGAAGCTACTTTAAAAGGATTAAACGAAATAAAAGTAGTACTTGGTGGCGCATTCGGATATTTAATAATGATGTTTATAATTATCTATGGAAATATGGTCATGCGAAGTGTAATCGAGGAAAAAACCAATCGAATTATCGAAATAATTGTCTCGTCAGTCAAACCATTTCAGTTAATGCTGGGCAAAATCATTGGTACATCGCTCGCAGGTATCCTACAATTTTTCATTTGGGCAATACTCGGATTGGTTTTAATGTTCATAGCATCGGCATTTTTTGGAATCAATGCGACGCCAACAGCCAATATTCCGCCCGAAATGTTACAATCTGCACAATCCGAATTTGCCTTAAATGCCAAAATGTACCTTGCCGAATTGTGGCATTTGCCAATTGCAACTATTCTCATCAGTTTTATCGTTTATTTTATCGGTGGTTACTTTCTTTACAGCTCATTTTACGCCGCAATTGGTGCCGCAGTCGATTCCGAAACCGATTCGCAACAATTTCTTTTGCCAATTATTATGCCACTAGTTTTGGGCGTTTACATTGGGTTTTTCACTGTAATTAATGATCCTCACGGAACAGTAGCAATTGTTTTTTCTTTCATTCCACTCACATCACCAATCGTCATGATGATGCGCATTCCGTTTGGCGTGCCTTGGTGGCAAGTCTTAATTTCAGTATCAATTTTGTTCGGAACCTTCTTTTGCGTTGTATGGTTTGCAGCCAAAATTTATAGAGTTGGAATATTAATGTACGGCAAAAAACCAACCTGGAAAGAACTTTACAAATGGTTAAAATATTAAGAAACGAATGGCTTGGTCATTTTTTGTAATGATAGTTCCCGCTTTTCCCTTCAATCTTTTTAATTTTCAATTGCCACGGGTTTAAACCCACGGCAATTGAAAATTAAAAAGGATTTTCATTCCAATCGGGGTTATTTGACAATCATTATTGTATTTTTGGAATGTTTAGGCTTTCAAAAATCTAAAAACTTATTATCTTAGCAAATTAAAAACTCAGTAATTATATATATGAGCAAAATTCTAATCATCGAAGACGAAGCAGCAATCCGTCGTGTACTTACCAAAATACTTTCAGAAGAAAGTGTAACCTATCAAGTTGAGGATGCCGAAGACGGTTTGCAAGGTCTAGAAAAAATCAAAAATCAAGATTACGATTTGGTGCTTTGCGATATCAAAATGCCAAAAATGGACGGAATCGAATTGCTAGAAGCCGTTAAAAAAATTAAACCCGAAATTCCGATGGTAATGATTTCTGGTCACGGCGATATGGAAACAGCAATCCATTCAATGAAATTAGGAGCATTCGATTACATTTCGAAACCGCCCGATTTGAATAGATTATTAAATACGGTTAGAAACGCTTTAGACAAAAAACAACTCATCGTAGAAAATAAAATTCTAAAGAAAAAAGTCAATAAAAATTACGAAATGATTGGCGAAAGCGAAGCCATCAATCACATAAAAATAATGGTTGACAAAGTCGCATTAACTGGAGCCAGAGTTTTAATAACTGGACCAAATGGGACTGGAAAAGAACTTGTTGCACACCAATTGCACGAAAAAAGCGAAAGAGCCAATTTTCCATTAATCGAAGTCAATTGCGCTGCAATTCCGAGTGAACTTATTGAAAGTGAATTGTTTGGACACGTAAAAGGCGCATTTACGTCAGCCATAAAAGATAGAGCAGGAAAATTCGAATCGGCCGATGGTGGAACTATTTTTCTTGACGAAATTGGCGATATGAGTTTGCCAGCACAAGCCAAAGTTTTGCGTGCATTGCAAGAAAATTTAATCCAAAGAGTTGGCGCAGATAAAGACATAAAAGTCAATGTTCGAGTTATTGCAGCAACTAATAAAGATTTAAAACTCGAAATAGCTGAAGGTCGTTTCCGTGAGGATTTGTACCACAGGTTGGCAGTAATTTTAATAAAAGTTCCAGCATTGAACGACCGTCGAGACGATATTCCGTTATTGTTAGAGCATTTTTCTGAAAAAATAGCATCAGAACAAGGAAATGCTATTAAAAATTTCACAAAAGAAGCTATAAAGTTATTGCAAGAATACGATTGGACAGGAAACATTCGTGAACTTCGAAACGTCATCGAAAGATTGATAATTCTTGGTGGA
>JAYVBR010000239.1:0-3313 GCA_043750395.1 Bacteroidota bacterium
AGGATTACTAAATGTACCTAGATATAGGTTTATTCTTTTTGGTAAAGCTACCTAATTGCAGGTTTTTATTTTCGTTTTTATTTGAGAAAACATTGTACCATTTCCATTCTTGCCATTTTAAATCAAGAAAATTCGTGAATTTTAATAGGTCATTAAACCCCCGCTCCGCAAAGACTTCATAAAAACTAAAAACTCGTAAATTAAAACTAGTGTGCTGCGCAAATGTCTCCGACTTTGCGCCCACTAAAATAAGCGTACACAACTTAAAGCTACAACAAATAAAAATGTTGTAGTTTTTTTTAATTCCAATCCCAGCACTAGCAAGACAAGTTAACAATGCAAGTTCGAGTGTGTTTTATTTGCACCGTGACCATTTAGTTAGTATCTTAGCCATAACAAATAGTTTGGGCGATGTTGTAGAAACCCTTATTGAAAATTTGAAATAAAAGTAAAAGTTTTGGGGTTCACGACCACTAAAAAAACAATAAAAAAGCGGTCGTAAAAACGACTATTTGATGCTTGGGGCGATATTGCCAAAGTGCAGAATGGCGCAGGAGTTGCACTAACACGATTAACGTTCTTAGAAAGAGGTTACACAGGTCACGAGCATTTGCAAAGTTTCAAGTTAATAAATATGAATGGGCGACTGTACGACCCAAGACTTCATAGATTTTTGCAACCAGACAATAATTTGCAAGAGCCGTACAATACACAAAACTATAATAGGTATGGGTATGTGTTGAATAATCCACTCAAGTATACAGATCCAACGGGCGAGGTTTTTTGGTTGGCAATGCTTTTTGGATCGGATGTGGGTTATGACCTACAAAAAGCAGTTTCTCCAATTGCATTTAAAATTGATATTAAATTAGGTTCACATCAAATTGGATTAGGTTTCGATGTTTCAATTGGAATTCCTACAAAATTTTATTTTTCTTACAGAGAAAATTGGGGAGCGACCTACTTTGTGAAAAATTATGGCGATTATAAGGGTTGGGAAAATAGAAAAGGGGTTGAGCGTAGTTTTTTTGGTTTTTACCATACTGGTCATACAAATTATACGGCAGGAGAATTTACACAAACTGTAGGTTATAAAAAATTTGGAGCTATTCCAAGCTTTTCAGGTGTTGAAGTAAGCAATGATTTGTGGGGAGACGAAGGCGATAGATTTAGAACAGCTCACCAAAAAATTAATATCCTTGGTTTGTCAATTGGCAATATCGTTTTTACTGGGGATCCTAGTGTTAACAAAAATGAAACTTTTGAATATAATTATCGAGAGACATATAAAAATAATCCATACGGCGCAAATAAATATAGTGCTGGTATTTTTTATGCAGGCTTCGGAAATTTGCGCTTGGGTTGGGATGCTGAGGGCTTGAGACATTTTTTTCAAAATAAAATTGGTCACGATTTTTTTAGTAAATTATCACCGCATATATATAGAACTGATAGAAAACCAAAACCTTTTTGGCAACTAGGTGGAGGGTTATGGTAAACTTTAAACAAAATATTATGAAAAAAATACTTTTTATTTTCAGTTTTTTAACTTTGGCTTGTTCTCGAACTCATGATGAGGCTAATGATGATAAATTATTATTAGCAAAAACAAATTACGCTGGTAGTGAGTTAAGAACAGACGGATATTATTATATGATTTATAAATTTGAACCAAACCGACGTACTAGTCCAACTTTTTTCTACAATAATGGCATTTATCTAACTTTTGGATGTAATAATGAAATTGAATTAGAAGTTTGTATAAATGAAACAATCAGTAAAGGTTGGAATTTTAAAACAGGTTGGGGCTTATTCAAAATAGATGGCAACAAGCTTTATTATGAGTGTTGGTATCCTAAATCCTTTGGAAGCGTTTTTAAGGTTTTTTCACACGAGTGTGAGATTATAAACAATAGCACCTATATTGTTAAAAAGAAATATCGCTTAGTAAATGGCGAACAAACCGAGGTAACCTTTCCAAATCACACTTATAAATTTGTGGAGTTTGCAAATAAACCCAGTAGTGTGAATAATTTTATACCGTAATTTAGGGTTGTGAATAATGAATAAAGCCGAGCGATGCTTGGGGCGACATTGCCAAAGTACAAAATGGCGCAGGAGCAACTTTAACACGATTAACTTTCATTGACAGAGGTTACACAGGTCACGAGCATTTGCAACAATTCAGGTTGATTAATATGAATGGGCGTTTTTACGACCCACGATTGCACCGTTTCTTGCAACCTGATAATAACTTGCAAGAGCCTTACAACACACAGAACTATAACAGGTATGGGTATGTTTTGAATAATCCACTCAAGTATACCGACCCGACGGGCGAGTTTACTTGGAGTGATTTAGTAGCAGCTGCAGCAATTGTTGCAGGTGTTATTGTTATAATTGCCTCGAATGGTGCATTTACCCCAGTAGCTCAATGGCTTATTGGAACTGGTGTAGCACATTTTGGGGCTACATCAGTTATGCAGGCTAATAATGGAGGCTCTTGGGACAATGCTTCTAATTACATAGGTTTGCAATCGCCTACAATAAACATTAATACTGGTTTGGGCGATAGTAATGGTGGCGGAAAGAAAGATGTTGCAAATAACAATAATATTGTTGAGAGTCATCCGAATGTGGCAATAACTGGTAATACAAGCACTGCTGCTAATAATTTTTTGAATAGTTATAATAATAATAATAAAACTACAAATAAACTTACTTATAATGGCACATTCATTGTTTGGTCAGATGCTTTAGGGACCGTATTAGATTCGTTTGATGCAACCTCTGGATTACCAGGAAGTCAATGGTCAGATTGGCAACCAGCACCTAGTGAAGGTCCAATTCCTGAGGGTAAATATAGATTAGATATAAATACTAATATAAAAACGGCATCTTACAATAGGAATAATGGAGATATATACTCAGGTAAAGGCATACAGAAAATCCCATCAAGTTATTTAACATTAGATGGTAAGAGAGGAGATTATGCAGGTTGGGGAACAATGCGTGTTGCATTAGTACCATTATCAGGTAATATGTACGGTAGAAGTAATTTTTATATTCACGATTCGCATAAAGGTTGGACAAGTGGTTGTATTGAAGTAAATAGTTTATTTTTTCCAAGACTTTTGAACTATGCCAGCAGTCACAATAGTATAATATTAACAGTTCAATATCCAATTGGTAATACAACTACTAGAGGCAATACTAAATTTTAAAAAATGAAAATATATACTTTAATATTTATAATTTTATTTAGTTTAAATTATAACGGATTATTAATTTTTAAAGAAAATGTTAAAAATGA
>JAYVBR010000240.1:0-3311 GCA_043750395.1 Bacteroidota bacterium
AAAGTAACTGGTAAATGCAAAATAGTAAAAAAAGAAAAAATGACAAGCGTTAATTTTTATTATGAGAAAATAGAATGGGCTTCGGGTTTAATAGAAGAACACACAAATTAAACATAAACAAAACGCTCAAAATTTATTGAGCGTTTTTTTTATGAATAATTGAAAAAAATATTATATTTGAAAAATATATTATTGTTTTAAATCCCCAAAAATGACTAAAATAAAAATTTATTTATTCTTGCTATTTGTATTTACATTTCTGATAGCAAATGCGCAATCTAAAAAAATTGAATTTTATAAAAACGGTCAAAACGGAATAGAAATAATCTCGAAAAGTAAAAAAGGAATTACAATAATTATAAGCACTTACAACGCAAAATTGAAAATAAAAAATGAAGTCGCCCAAAAATTTCTTGAATATTATAATAAAAACAACAATATTTCTGACTCTATCATTAAACTTAAAGTCAAAGATGCTTTAGTTATTGGAAAATGCAAATTAGCAAAAAAAGACAAAGTTACCAATGCTGGTTTTTATTACCAGCGTGTTGAATGGAAAAATGGACTTATTGAAGAGTATCAAAAATAAAAAAAACTCAATTTTAAATTGAGCTTTTTTTTAAATTTATTTAAATTATATTTTCTTTTTAGTGTTTTTAAAAACAAAATATGAATAAACAATTCCAACCATTAATAACATAAACATTTTATTATTTATTGGAACTGGGGGTGGATCATTTCCTTCTAAATCACCATTATTGTCTTCATCGCCCTGAGAAAACATCATAACATTTGATAATATAAAAAAACATGTTATATAAATTTTGATTAAATTCTTTTTCATTTAAGGAAATATTATTTCAATTGCAAATATAATAATCATTTAATAATTATCTAATTTTATCAAAACTAATTTTAGATAAACCGCAAATAAATCGGTTAAAGTTTAATTTTTTATGTTTTTAAAGTGTTAATTAACATAAATTATTCAAATTCTGAGGTAAAAAATAATTTTACATTTGGATATTTGCTTTGTGTCATTTGGATTGTAAAATCAGAATCGGCAAGAAAAACCAATTGTCCATATTTATCGTGTGCTAAAAACTTTTGTTTTATGCGTCTGAATTCTTTAAATTCTTCACTTTTTGCATCATTTGGTTTGACCCAACAAGCCTTGTGAACAGGGAAGTTTTCGTAAGAACACTTTGCACCGTATTCGTGTTCCAATCGGTATTGAATAACTTCATATTGCAAGGCGCCAACTGTTCCGATAATTTTTCTATTATTTAATTCTAATGTAAAAAGTTGGGCAACACCTTCGTCCATTAATTGGTCAATTCCTTTTTCTAATTGCTTGGCTTTTAATGGGTCAGCATTGTTAATGTATCGAAAATGTTCTGGCGAAAAACTCGGAATTCCTTTAAAACTTGTAATTTCTCCCTCAGTTAATGTGTCGCCAATTTTAAAATTTCCGGTATCGTGCAAACCAACTATATCTCCAGGATAAGAAATATCAACAATTTCTTTTTTCTCGGCAAAAAAAGCATTTGGACTCGAAAATTTTAGATTTTTATTTTGGCGAACATGCAAATAAGGTTTGTTGCGCTCGAAAGTTCCAGATACAATTTTTATAAATGCCAATCGATCACGGTGTTTAGGATCCATATTGGCGTGAATCTTGAAAACAAAACCCGTCATTTTTTCTTCTTTCGGATCGATTAATCTGGTTTCTGATTCTTTTGGTCTTGGCGATGGCGCAATTTCAATGAAACAATCTAGCAGTTCTCGAACTCCAAAATTATTCAATGCCGATCCAAAAAACACAGGTTGTAATTTTCCGTCAAGATAATCTTGCCTGTCGAATTTTGGATAAACTTCACGAATTAATTCTAGATTTTCTCTTAATTCGTCGGCTGGTTTTTGACCAATAATTTTTTCAAGTTCTGGACTTTGAACATCAGAAATTTCGACAACATCATCAATATTTTTTCGGCTGTCGCTGCTAAATAAATTAATGTTTTTCTCCCAAATATTATAAATTCCTTTAAAGTCATAACCCATACCAATCGGAAAACTCATTGGTGTGACGTGCAATCCAAGTTTTTGCTCGACTTCGTCCATTAAATCGAAAGCATCTTTTCCTTCGCGATCTAATTTATTGATAAAAACCAAAATCGGAATTTTTCGCATTCTACAAACGGCAACCAATTTTTCGGTTTGTTCCTCGACACCTTTGGCAACGTCAATAACAACAATTACACTATCTACGGCCGTTAAAGTTCTAAAAGTATCTTCGGCAAAATCTTTGTGACCAGGTGTATCGAGAATATTTATTTTTTTGTCTTTATAATTAAATGCCAAAACCGATGTCGAAACCGAGATTCCACGTTGGCGTTCGATTTCCATAAAATCGGAAGTTGCACCTTTTTTGATTTTGTTGTTTTTTACAGCACCAGCTTCCTGAATTGCGCCACCAAAAAGCAATAATTTTTCGGTCAATGTTGTTTTACCAGCATCTGGATGCGAAATGATTCCGAATGTTCTGCGTCGATTTAATTCTTCTAAAAAAGTCATATTATTTACAAATAGCTTACAAAAATAGTATTTAAATGACAATTAAAAATTAAAATATTGAAAATAAAAATTTTTGAGTTTAGTGATTTTTAAATAGCTCTAATCGATTTAATAAGTTTCTAAGGATTTTATAATAAAAAAAGGGTTTTTACTACAAGGGGTTAGATTTGCAATTTTATGAAGATTTTGTAATTTCGACGATAGGAGAAATCTCATAACGTGAACAACTAATGTGATTTCTCCTATCGTCGAAATGACAAAAAGATAATTTTATATCAAAAATATAGATGTTTTTATGTTAAAACATTATTTTATTATAAAAACCTAAAAAACAATAATTTTAGTTTGTGAAATTTCGTGTCTAGTATTGAATGTTTTTTTTCTGTTAATAATTTTTTGTTAATAGTCAAGTCGATACTTGCATAATGCGTTTGAATTGTTATTTTTGTGAATTGTTAAAAATCATCAGTTTTTAGAACTGAATTTTAAAATTTATACCTTAATATATATACTAACAGAAATTTTTTGAAGAATGAAAATTAAACAGTTATTTTTGACCCTTTTCTTAGTTTTGAATTTTGTGACTTTTGCTCAAAAAAATTCAAAAGATGTTTTGTTTACAATTGGTGACAAACCATATTACACTGACGAATTTAAAAGAGTTTACAATAAAAATATCGATTTGGTAAAAGACGAATCCCAAAAAGATTTGACTCAATATCTTGAACTTTTTATAG
>JAYVBR010000241.1:0-3306 GCA_043750395.1 Bacteroidota bacterium
AGCGTGACGATTTGAAGTCAATAAATTATTTTCGTACAAAAATACGAATATGAATAATGGTAAATATATTTTCGCTCAAATAATGGAATTTCTTCCAAATCGGGTTTTTGACAGAATTGTTTTGAACCATTCTGGCGATAAATATGTCAAACATTTTAGTTGTTATAATCAACTTCTTTGTCTAATATTTGGACAACTTTGTTCACGTGAAAGTCTTCGAGATTTGACAATTATTATAAATGCACATCAATCTAAAATGTATCATTTAGGATTTGGTAAAAATGTTTCTCGAAGCAATTTATCTAAAGCAAATGAACGCCGTTCGTATGAAATTTTTGAAGAGTTTGCATACCATTTAATAGGTGTTGCTCAAAGTAAAAATAAGAATGAAAACTTTGAAATAAAAGGTAAAATATATGCATTTGATGCCACAACAATTGACCTTTGTTTGAATGTTTTTAAATGGGCAAATTTCAGAAAAAATAAGGCAGGAATAAAACTGCACACTCAATTTGAAATTAGTACGCAATTGCCAGTATTCATTTACTTTACAGCAGCAAATGTTCACGATGTAAAGGCAATGGATTTTATTGTTTACGAACTTGGAGCCTACTACATTTTCGATAAAGCTTACATAGATTTTCTAAGACTTTTTGCCATAACAAAAGCAGAAGCATTTTTCGTTATAAGAGCTAAAATAAATTTAAAATGGAGACGAATGTATT
Organism: Bacteroidota bacterium; assembly: GCA_043750395.1. Taxonomy (GTDB): domain Bacteria; phylum Bacteroidota; class Bacteroidia; order Flavobacteriales; family Flavobacteriaceae; genus Flavobacterium. The sequence continues at coordinate 726 of JAYVBR010000241.1, forward strand.
CGTCAAAAACAGATAAATTAAACGGAGTATTATTAGATCAAATCGGAAAACTTACTCATAAGAAAACCTTAGAAAGTTATCCAAAGAAGTTAAGAAAAATTAAATATTATGATGAACAAACAAATAAAACATTTATATTTTTAACTAACAATTTTGAGCTAACAGCATTACAAATAGCATTGCTTTACAAGCAAAGATGGCAAATAGAATTATTCTTTAAATGGATTAAGCAACATTTAAAAATTAAGACTTTTTGGGGTACATCAGAAAATGCAGTTCGTATACAAATAAACATCGCAATTATAGCATTTTGCTTAATCTCGATTATCTCAAAAGACCTAAAAATAAATAGAACTAATTACGAAATATTACAAATTTTATCAATGTCGCTACTAGACAAAACACCTATAAATGAACTACTTATGAAAACAGATAACAATAATGTCAATGAACGCAATACTAACCAGCTGGTTTTCAACTTATTTTTAGTGGACACTAGTGAAATAAAATATAAAAATGAGTAAGTTCAAACAAGAATTTAAAGAATTAGTTAAAACTGCATTGAAAAATTCAGAACAATCTAAATTAGAGAAAACTGCAAACCCAAATTATATAGGTTTTGGAAATCCGAATTCTAACATAATTATTTTTGGTAAAGAAAAAGGGTTTTCAGAAGAAGATGCAACTCAACTATTTGTTGAAAGTATTAACAATCCCAATGAATGGAATAAACATATTGAAGAAAATTTTTTTCTAGAAAAAAATGATTGCAATAAAGTTGCAAAAAATGATTACATAAATGTCTTCTATCCTTATTCAAATAAACCAAAAGGAAGCGGTCATACTTGGAATATTTATCAAAGATTAATAAACTCAATAAAAAGTCAATCCTCAAATGTTTCTAATGAATTTTTATTTGATTGTTTTATCAGTGAAATTAATCCAAATCCATCCAAATTAAGTAAAATAAAAAAATTCAATGACGAATATCGATTAAACTTTTTGAAAAATGATTTTTATCAGAATTTTGAAATCAAAATTTTAGCTTGTGGAGATTATTTAAATGAAGATAAAATTATCGAAACTTTCAATTTAAAAAATTGTGAAATTATAAATAAATCAAAACCCAATATGAAATTTGTAATTTACAAAAACTCAAAAACTCTAGTTATAAATACAAGACAATTGAGTTTTAATGTTACAACAGACTACATTAAAGCAATTACGGAAACAATAAATGAATTTAAATCTAATAATTAACTAAAATAAAAATAAAAATGGCGACAAAAATTTACAATGGCAAGTATGACAATTCCTCTGACCAAATTTATCTTGTAAGTAAGGGAAAAATTTACAAAGGAAAATACGACAATTCATCAGATGAGATAAAAGATGTAAAGTATACAGTTCTATTGAATAAAGAAGGGAAAATTTACAAAGGAAAGTATGACAATTCATCGGATCAGATTATGTTAATCAAAGGAGAAAAAGTATACAAAGGAAAATACGATAATTCTTCAGACCAAATTGCTTTAATAAAAGGAGATGATTTGACAACCGCCGAATTAGAAAAAGTTATTTATTTATTAGTACAGAAAAACAATCTAATGTAAAACTACAAAATTATGGATACACTATTAAATAATTTTGAAACTATTGAATTATTCAAAATTGGAGAAACAAAAGATATTCCATATTTTAGCGATGATAAAAGCAAAAAACTATTAATTGAACTAAAACCAAAATCATTTGTAGAACTGTGTAACATTTATAGTTTAAACAGAGAAGTGAGTGAAAAGAGTTTAGAAATTTACAAGATAAATATTGTTAAAAATTTAAAAATAGAATACTTTCATCCAATATTAGAAAAAGAATTAAACGAAACATATGGAATTATAATCTATTCAGAGCAGATTGAAAATATTATTCAAAATTTTGCTAATATATCAAACGCAGAAAGTGTAAAAATAAGAAAAGAACTTGGTAAAAGAAATGCAACAGAAATACAAAAATATCTTATTTTATTCAAAGAAGGATGTTTAAGAAATCAATTATTTGTTGAACAATGTAACGACTTGAGAATTGATGAAGAAAATTGTGTAAATGATATTTGGAGTTTAATTAACGAAAAAGCTGTAGAAGTAATTTCATTTGCGTATGTTTTAAATTGCGTTTCAGAAAGTTATTTACAAGCAATGGAAATCGCACATAAAAAGGAACAAATAAAATTTTGAAATGAGGGATGTAGATAGAATTAAACCATTTTTAGCAAAAATTGAAGAATATTGGCTAAAAAATCAAGATTTAAGATTTGGTCAAATTGTAATGAATATTATTCAACCAGAAATCTCAAATTCACAAGTTTATTACATTGAGGACGAAGCATTTTTAGAAAAACTAAAAGATTTTCAAAAAGTTAAAAAATCATAATTGAAGAAAAAAAACCATCAGTTAACAGCGGTTTGGCGCAATTGGGGTTTTAGGCAAACTTTAAAGTTGGTTTTGTACTTGCAAGTTCGGTCTTTAATTTATACATTTGGCTTACCAAATCCCCAACTGACGCCAAGCCACGAGACGTTGT
>JAYVBR010000242.1:0-7620 GCA_043750395.1 Bacteroidota bacterium
CCACGACCTAAATACAAACAATTAGGTGCATCTTTAAATTTAGCAGCAATTTCTTTGGCAACATCGTTGGTTTTTAAAGCTTCGGCAACTTTTTCTGGAATTGTTTCTAATTCTTGAAGATATTGATGAAATTCCGAATGTGTTAATGTTCCTTTTGCTTTTGCTAAACGAAGCGCCATCATCGTTAAAACTGTAATTTGAGTTGTAAATGCTTTTGTAGAAGCTACGCCGATTTCAGGGCCAGCGTGGGTGTAAGCACCAGCGTGAGTTTCGCGAGAAATTGATGAACCAACAACATTACAAACTCCAAACACAAATGCACCGTTTTCTTTAGCCAATTTTATTGCTGCTAAAGTATCTGCTGTTTCGCCAGATTGCGAAATTGCAATTACAACATCGCCTTTGTTAATAATCGGATTTCTATATCTGAATTCAGATGCGTATTCGACCTCAACTGGAATTCTTGTAAATTCTTCGAAAACATATTCGGCGACTAATCCTGCGTGCCAAGATGTGCCACAAGCAACAATTAAAATTCTTTGTGCGTTTAAAAATTTTTCTAGGTTGTCTTCTACGCCTGCCATTTGGATTATTCCAGTGTTGGCGTGCAGTCTTCCTCGATAAGTATCTTTTATAACATTAGGTTGCTCATAAATTTCTTTGAGCATAAAATGGTCATAACCACCTTTTTCTATTTGTTCTAGATTCATTTGAAGTTCCTGAATGTATGGATCAACCAATGAATCGTCTTTTATTTTTCGAATTTTCAATGGTTTTTTGATGCTTACAATTGCCATTTCTTCATCTTCAAGATAAATCGCATTTGAAGTATATTCAATAAAAGGAGAAGCGTCTGAAGCTATAAAAAACTCGCCCTCACCTACTCCAATTGCTAGTGGCGAACCAAGTCTAGCAACTACAATTTCATCAGGATTATTTTTATCAAATACGCAGATTGCGTAAGCTCCAACAACTTGGTTTAAGGCAATTTGAACTGCTTTTCCTAGTTTGATGTTTTCTTTTTTCTGAACTTCTTCAATTAAATTAATTAAAACTTCGGTATCGGTGTCAGAATGAAAAATGTAACCTCGTTTTATTAATTCTTGTTTTAAAGGTGCATAATTTTCGATTATTCCATTATGAATAATGGCTAAATTACCAGAATTTGACAAGTGCGGATGTGAGTTAACATCATTTGGTACACCATGAGTTGCCCAACGTGTGTGCCCAATACCTATTGTTCCATTGGTTGAAATTTCTTTCGAAGATTTTTCTTCAAGATCGATTACTTTACCTTTAGTTTTCGAAATTTTTAGGTTTTCGCCATCGTACAACATTACTCCTGCGCTGTCGTAACCTCTATATTCTAACCTTTTTAACCCTTTTATGATAATTGGGTATGCTTCTCGGTGACCAATATAACCAACAATTCCACACATAAATTTTTTTTTTTATTAATTAGGTTTTGAATAAAAAATTTCTAGTTTTAATCTTTTGTCCAAAGGCACAGCATTAGTACTTCCATAAAAAACAGTTCCAATAGGATTTGAAATCGAACTATTAGGAAAAAAATAGGACAACTTTTCTGTTGTACCTAATCCTAAATAGTTAGGATAAGTAATTGTCTTTAGGTTTTCAGATGCTGCAAAACTTGCATCCCCAACATCTATTGTTGTATATAAACCAAGTCTGATATCTTTAGCTCCATTTTTTATTAAATCTCTGACAAAATTTGTTATTCGAATTTTATACCTATGTACATCACTACCTTTTCTTTCAGCAATTCCGCTGTAAATTAATTTACCTACACTAGAATCATTTGTAAGATCAGTAATTGCTGTATTGGTTTTTACATCATATAAAGAAATTCTATAGGGTTCGTCGTTATTAGCAGAACTTAGCAATTGCGAAGTAGCTTGATCAACATAAAAAACCAAATTAGCTTCGTTTATTAACCAATTTTTTGTTCGAATAATGTCAAGTTCATCGGCAATTCTGTTTGGTGTTCCAGAAAGTCCGTCGGCACCATAAAGATCTTTTCCAAACAAATCTAACATTACAACCGAACCATTGCCGCCTTTGACAAATAATTTATCATCTCCAATAGTTTTATTTGGATTTGCTAAGGCATTAGCATAATCTGGTTTGTTAATTTGTTGTAAAACATTAATTGAAATAACAGGACTATTAGTTGACCCAAATCCTAAAACAATATCTGGTTTTTGTGTTTCAGCGTTGGTATCTGTGGCTGAGGTTTTTCCTTTGTAAGAAATTCTAATTTTTCCTGCTTTAAAATTTAATAATGCTAAAAATCCAGCATTTAATCTAGATTGTTCAACTTTAAAATACAAGCCACGATAAAATTGCGAAAAATCGTACTGATTACTTAAATTTGATATTGAAGTGTTTTTTAAATCATTTAAAATACTTGCATTGAGTTTTAACCTTAATGTTGGCGGAGAATATGTTGTCACACTCGAAACAGGAGCTGTTGCCGAAGCTGGTGTTACAACAGTTACTGACCTTTCGGATTTATCTAAAACAAATTCATCATTTTCTGAGATTAGTCCATCATTCAATCTAGACCCTATTATTTCAGAATCAATGTCATCATTAGAATAATAATTTTGAGGTGCACCATTTCTGGAATTGTCAATTGGGCTAAAAGGCTTAGAAATTCTAAAAACACTTAATTTAATTTTACTGTTTTTATCGCCAATAATATTATTCAATTCATAACTAAACGAACCTTGAATTGTAGTTGATGCAGTTGCCGTTGGCTCCAAAAAAGGGATATCTAAAGTAATTGAAACATCGGTTGGATTAAAAATCACGGGACTTAAAGTTTCTAACTGCAATTGTGTTGCAAAATTTGCTATTGTTCTTCCAAAAACTGGATTGTCATAAACACCTAATTGATTTATTGAATTTAAGTTTGTTTGAACTGCATCGGTTTTTTGAGTAAATGCTATAACACTCGCGCCAGTGTAAGATTCAAAACCAAAGTTGTCATCGCCCAAAACACTTGCGCCAATATCGTTAACTTCTTGATCGCACGAGGCAAATAAAAAAATTCCTGCTAATAAAAGCATTATTCTTGAAAAAATTGAATTCATATTTTAATGTAATTTAAACTACCGAATTTTTATAGAAATTTGTATATTCTTCGGTCATTTTATCTTTAGAGGCGAAAGGTAAAAAAGGTTTTTTTGAAGATTCTATAAAATTTGTTAAACTTGACGAAAGATTATCCGAAGCAATAATTATTCCGTCAGAATGAGTAATTGCTGACTTAATAATGTTTTCATAACTTGGGTTTTCTAAATCTAAAATTGCTTCTTTTGGAATGTTGTCGAACATTACTTTATTAATCATTTCTGAGTCTAGATTTCCATCAAATGACTGAGCATAAACTGATGTTACAATTTTAGTGTTTTCGAAAAGTGCTTCGTCTTTGTAGTAATGCTTCATATAAATAGGTAATAACGAAGCCATCCAACCGTGAACATGAATAATGTCTGGAACCCAATTGAGTTTTTTTACTGTTTCGATAACGCCTTTGGCAAAAAAAATTGCACGTTCGTCGTTATCAGGGAACATTACACCTTCTTCGTCAGTAAATGTTGCTTTTCTTTTAAAATATTCATCATTATCGATAAAATATACTTGAATACGTTCTTTAGGAATCGATGCTACCTTAATAATTAGTGGCATATCCATATCGTTTACAACTAAATTCATTCCTGACAACCTAATTACTTCGTGCAATTGGTGCCTTCTTTCATTGATATTTCCATATCTTGGCATAAAAATTCTAATTTGTCCGCCTTGGTCATTGACCATTTTTGGTACGTCGTAAGACATAAGCGAAACCTCATTTTCTGCTAGGTAGGGAACTACTTCAGATGATACATATAATATCCTCTTATCTTCCATAATTTAATGTAAATTTATTTTGTAGGTATTAAATAACGTGCAAAAGTACAAAATTTTATGAACAAATGCTATAAAATAGTATGTTTGCACTTTCAAATTATTTAAACGTATGTTAATATTCGATAAAAAACTAGCATTAACAAGTCATATTAAGTTAGTTTCTGATTCAAAAACTTCGATAGGATTTGTACCAACAATGGGCGCATTGCACGCAGGACACTTATCTTTGCTGCAAGAATCATTAGACAATAATGAAATAAATGTTATTAGTATTTTTGTAAATCCGACACAATTTAATAATCCTGAAGATTTGGCAAAATATCCTAGAACTTTAGACAGCGATATCGAAAAAATTAAAACTATATCTGATAAATTTATAGTTTATGCCCCAACAATAGATGATATTTATGAAGGAAAAACGGTTTCTGGTCAATTTGAATATGATGGACTCGAAAACCAAATGGAAGGCAAATTTCGCCCCGGACATTTTAATGGTGTAGGCACAATCGTAAAAAAATTATTCGAAATTGTTCGACCTACAAATGCTTATTTTGGCGAAAAAGATTTCCAACAATTGCAAATTATTCGAAAAATGGTAGAAAAACATTCAATAAAAATAAATATTGTATGTTGTTTAATTTTTAGAGAAAAAAACGGACTTGCAATGAGTTCGAGAAACGAACGTTTAACAAATAGCGAACGTGAAAAAGCAGCAATAATTTACGAAACTTTGCAAAAAGCTTATCAAATGTATAAAAATGAAACAATTCCTGTTAGTGAAATTAAGGATTGGGTCACGAAAAAATTCTTAAAAAACAAAGATTTCAAACTAGAATATTTTGACATTGCCGATGAAAAAACATTAGTTTCTGCGACTAGAAAAAACAAAATGAAAAATTTTCGTGCTTTTATAGCTGTTTTTATAAACAATATTCGATTAATTGATACAATTTCATTAAAATAATTTATTTTTGCAATATGCAAATACAAGTAGTAAAATCCAAAATACACCGTGTCAAAGTTACCGGAGCAGACCTTAACTATATAGGAAGCATTACCATTGACGAAGCTTTGCTTGAGGCATCGAACATTATTGAAGGCGAAAAAGTATCAATAGTAAACATTAATAATGGTGAAAGATTCGAAACTTATGCCATAAAAGGTGGCAGAAATTCTGGCGAAATAACCCTAAATGGGCCAGCAGCTAGAAAGGTGCACAAAGGAGACATTATAATAATTATTTCTTACGGAATACTAGATTTTGAAGAAGCAAAAACTTTCAAGCCAAGTTTAGTTTTTCCAAATGAAAATGATAATTCTTTGACTTAATATTTTGAAGAAATTATTTTTTAAATGGTTTGCTATAATTTTTCCTTTATTGATTGGTGTAACTATAATTTATTACCAATTCAATTCATTAACTATTGGCGAAATTGAAAATATTAAAATTAGTTTTCGAAAAGCCAATTACAACTATATTTATTTTTCATTAATTTTTTCAATTTTAGGTTACTGGTTAAGAGCCTATAGATGGAAATTCACATTAAATCATTTGGGTTATCAAACTAAATTTGCTAATAATTTTGCAACTGTTTGCATTTCCTATTTGGTTAATTTAACCATTCCAAGATCAGGAGAAATTTCAAGAGCAGCTTTACTAAAAAAATACGAAAATGTGCCATTCGACAAAGGTTTTGGAACAATAATTGCAGAAAGAATTGTCGATTTAATGATTTTTTTGATATTTGTTGTAATTGGTTTTATTTCACAATTCGAAACCTTATATAAATTTTTATTAGATAGGAATGTTTCGTTTAAATCAATATTAATTTTTGCAGTTACAGGCTTTTTACTTTTTGTAGCTTTTGTTTTAATTTGGATAAATTCTCAATGGAAAATAGTTTTAAAACTCAAAAAAAAATTATCTGGATTGACCGAGGGTTTGTTTAGCGTTTATAAAATGGAAAACAGATATTCGTACATTGTCTATTCTTTTCTAATCTGGATTTGCTATTTTATAATGTTTTACATTACAATTTTTGCGCTTCCGGAAACTGCCAATTTAAGTTTTAGTGTAGTAATTATGGGCTTTATTTTTGGTAGTTTAGCAGTAGGGTTTACCAACGGTGGTTTAGGTGCATTTCCTTTATCAATTGCGTTAATTTTTTCGTTATACGGAATTTCTAATCAAGACGGTACAGCTTTTGGCTGGTTGGTATGGGTTTCGCAAACCCTGTTTACAATTGCCATGGGTTTAATATCCTATTTAATTTTACCAATTCAAAATAAAGACTATTCTCCCAAATAAAAATTACAAACCTTAATTGCGTTATTAATCCAATTTATTAGTTGTTTATCGTTTTTATTGTTACCAATTATTAAAAAATAGAAATAAATCATACCTTGCCGTTTTATTTCAAAATATTATTTAATTTATAAAGTTTATGAAACAATTATTTTTGTTTTTAATATTCTCCCCTTCTATATATTCTCAAAAAACCACTGAATTGTTTAATTCTGCCAAACTTGGCGAAAGTCGAGAATTAACAATTGGTTTGCCAGCATCCTACGAAAAAAATCCTGATAAAAAATATCCTGTTTTAATTTTGCTCGATGGCGATTATCTTTTTGATCCATTTTATGGCGCTTTAAGTTATGGCGAATATTGGTCTGATATTCCAGAAACAATTGTTGTCGGAATCAATCAAAATGCCAATAATAAGCGTGAAGACGATAGCGATTTTGACCAAAACGAAGGCGTTCCGACTGGAACTGGTGCGAAGTTTTTCGAATTTATTGGCGGAGAAGTTTTACCATTTATAGAAAAAAAATACCGAACAGCACCGTTCAAAATTATAGCTGGGCACGATTTGACAGCCGGTTTTTTGAACTTTTTTCTTTATAAAGATGAGCCATTATTTAACGCTTACATTTCGTTAAGTCCAGACTTAGTTCCAGGTATGGAAAATATTCTTCCGGCAAGGTTAGAAGTCTTAAAACAGCCAATTTTTTATTATCAATCAACTGCGGCTGGAGATTTGACAAAAGCAGATAATGACATTAAAACAATGCAAGATAATATGAAAACCGTTACCAACAAAAATTTGAATTTCAAGTTTGACGATTTCAAAAGTACTTCACATTATTCTTTAGTTTTATTTTCAATTCCAAGTGCATTATATCATATATTCGAATGTTACAAACCAATTACACCAGCCGAATACGATGAAAAGATTGTAATTCTGAAAGAAAACCAAGCCGATTATTTAGAAAAAAAATACGATTTAATTTCCAAAACCTTAGGATATAATCTTCAAGTTAGAATTAATGATATAAAGGCAATAGAAACTGCAATTCTACAAAACAAAAATTACAACGAATTAGACAAATTGGCAGAAATCGCCAACAAAAGCTATCCAAAAGCAATGCTTGGAGACTATGAATTGGCATTGATGTATGAGAAAAAAGGCGATACAGAACGTGCAGCCAAATTTTATCAATTGGGTTTTTTAAAAAATGAAATTGGTGATTTGACTAAAGATATTATGATGGAGAAAGTTGATGAAATGAAAAAACAATCTCCAAAAAAAGGAAGAAAATCAGTATCTGAAGAAAAGCCAGTTGTTGAACCGGTTAACGAACAAACGCCTGAATTAGAAAATAAAACTGAAACAATAAAAGAAG
>JAYVBR010000243.1:0-3275 GCA_043750395.1 Bacteroidota bacterium
GTTGTTGGTCCAATTGAGTTAAAGTACAGTTGGTCACCAAAAACAAACAATGGTTTTGTTTGGTTTAATTTAGGTTTTTGGTTTTAACGCAATGAAAAATACAATAAAATTTCATTTTTTATAAAAAAACCTTACTTTAGCCATCTATTAAAAAACTAAAATACAAATTATGTCTATTTGGAAAAAGAAATCTATTGCACTGCTTATGTCAGAAGCAGCAGAATCTGAAAAAGGAATGAAAAGAACATTGACCGCTTGGTCACTTGTAGCTTTGGGAATTGGTGCAATTATTGGTGCTGGATTATTTGTTAGAACTGCAACCGCAGCCGCGCAAAGTGCTGGTCCATCAGTAACAATAGGTTTTATTGTAGCCGCAATTGGTTGTGCTTTAGCAGGATTGTGTTATGCAGAATTATCGTCATCTATTCCAATTTCTGGAAGTGCTTATACTTATACTTACGCCACAATGGGCGAACTTTTAGCTTGGATAATTGGTTGGGATTTAATTCTTGAATATGCAGTTGGAGCAGCCACAGTTGGTATCGCTTGGAGCGAATATCTCAATAATTTTTTGGTAAATGTCTTGCATACAACCCCAATACCGTATTCATTATGTCATTCGCCATTTCAAACATCAGATTTGGGTGAAAGTGGCATGATTAATTTGCCAGCTTTTTTTATCGTAGCAGCAATTAGTTTGTTGTTAATAAAAGGAACACAAGAATCAGCATTCGTTAACGGATTAATTGTTATTGTCAAAGTAGCAATAGTAGTTATGATTATCGTATTCGGTTGGAGTTTTATAAACCCAGTAAATCATGCCGTTTATATTCCAGAACCTTCAATCTTTACTGATGATGCTGGTGTTGGTCATAATTTTGGTGGAATAATGGGAATTCTTGGTGCTGCAGGAACTGTTTTCTTCGCATTTATTGGTTTTGATGCGGTGAGTACAGCAGCACAAGAAACTAAAAACCCTAAAAAAGACATGCCAATCGGAATTCTTGGATCATTGGCAGTTTGTACCGTTTTATACATACTTTTTGCGCACGTTTTAACTGGACTTGAATCGGTAGAATTTTTTAGAACAGGCGGAAAAGAAGCTTCTGTGGCCAATGCAATTACTTCTGCAATGCCAGGTTTCGAATGGTTAGCACAATTTGTAACTGTTGCTATTTTATTCGGGTTTACATCAGTAATTTTAGTAATGCTTTTAGGTCAATCAAGAGTTTTTTACGCAATGGGAAAAGATGGATTGATACCTAAATATTTCGGAGATTTACACCCAAAATTCAAAACACCATACAAAGCCAATCTTACAATTTTAGTAATCGTTGGCTTATTTGCAGCTTTTATTCCCGGTGATATTGTTGGCGATATGACAAGTATAGGTACTTTATTTGCTTTCATTTTAGTGTGCGTTTCGGTAATTGTTTTAAGAAAAACCGATCCAAATATGAAACGTGAGTTCAAAACACCATTCGTTCCATTTGTTCCGATTTTAGGAATCCTTGTTTGTCTTGCCATGATTTTCGGTCTTGGTTGGACTAATTGGTTGCGACTTGCAGGTTGGTTAGCCATCGGATTGGTAATTTATTTTGCTTATGGTAAGAACAATTCTGTTTTAAATAATCCTGATAAAAAGTAGTATTCATTAAAATCAAATACAAAAAGCATCAATTATTGAGGAAATCAATTTGATGCTTTTTTTGTTTATAAAACATTCCAAAACAAACATTTTTTAAAACTAAAAAAAATTCCGATATTTGCTTTAATAATTTTGATTGATTTTAGAATCTAAAATCTAAAATCTAAAATCTGCAATCTAAAATCTGCAATCTAAATGTTATACCACAAACTAGGCGATTTTCCGCAAAAAAGACATACACAATTCGAGAAACCAACAAGTGGTTTTTACTACGAACAGTTGTTTGGCACCGAAGGTTTTCATGGGCATTCGTCGTTGTTATATCACGTTCACAGACCAACACAAGTCAAAGAAATATTAAAATCTTATTCGGTCGAGCCAAAAATTGCTATTGATAAAAACATAAAATCATTATTGTTTAAAGGTTTCGATCTTAAACCCGAAGCCGATTTTTTAGAATCAAGAAAACCAATGTTGGTCAACAAAGATTGCACAATTGGACTTGCCGCACCACAAAAATCATTAACAGATTATTTCTATAAAAATGCCGATGCCGATGAGCTTATTTTCATTCATAAAGGTTCTGGAAAATTGAGAACAATGCTCGGAAATATCGATTTTGAATATGGCGATTACCTAATCATTCCACGTGGAATGATTTACCAAATCGAGTTTGATTCATCAGAAAATCGCTTGTTTTATGTAGAAAGTTTTTCACCATTTTATACACCAAAAAGATACAAAAACGAATCAGGTCAACACTTGGAACATTCGCCATTTTGCGAACGCGATTTTAAACTGCCAAAAGATTTAGAAACACACGACGAAAAAGGCGATTTTCTAATCAAAATAAAAAAAGAAGGAATGATTCACGAGTTCGTTTATGCCACACATCCGTTTGATGTTGTGGGTTGGGATGGCTACAATTTTCCTTACGGATTTTCGATACACAATTTTGAACCAATTACTGGTCGTGTACACCAACCGCCACCAGTGCATCAAACCTTTGAAACTGCAACATTTGTAGTTTGTTCGTTTTGTCCACGTTTGTACGATTACCATCCAAAAGCAATTCCTGCGCCATACAATCATAGCAATATCGATTCCGATGAGGTTCTTTATTACGTCGATGGCGATTTTATGAGCCGCAATAATATCGAGCAAGGACATATTACTTTGCACCCAAAAGGCATTCCGCACGGCCCAGCACCAGGCGCAATGGAGCGAAGTATTGGTCATAAAGAAACCCAAGAATTGGCAGTTATGGTCGATACATTTAGACCTTTAATGGTTACCGAAACCGCAATGGGACTAGATGACGGAAAATATTATAAATCTTGGCTAGAATAGTTTTTCAGGAGCTATTTCCCGCTTTCATTCCAAAAAATTTTAGGCGATAAAAAAATCGCCAAAAATTGTTTTTCCCTTCAATCGGGGCTAGAAAAGGCAAAAATAAATATTCAAAAAATCTGCGCAAATCCGTGTCATCTGTGTTCAAAAAATAAAACAATCACAATAGAAATAAAATTATACCATTTATACGTTTAAAATAGTCTAAAGAAACTTAATTATTTTTTGTCAAGACAATGATAAAAAATATTGCATAGCCTTTGTTACGGAAGATTTT
>JAYVBR010000244.1:0-3264 GCA_043750395.1 Bacteroidota bacterium
ATCTTTAGGGTCAAACGATATTCCATTATCGTCTTTATAGAAATCTTCAACAGTAACACCAGGCGGATTGAACAAACCCCAAGAATCTGGAATGTATTCGCTTTTATCAAAACCAGCAACCCAATCGATGAATAGTTCTCTAAAATTATCGATTTCGTTTCTAATTAACGAAATATAATCGTTGGCGTTGATGCCTTTTTCAAATCTTAAACTTCCAGCTTGAACAGATAATTCTCTTGCTGCTTTTCTTATTATTGCAGCATTTTCCATTCTCAAGTCATACAAGTTACCGCCTTCTGCTCCAGCAATTTTCGCAGGAATAACGTAGGCATTTTCTAACATAAAACCCATTGTAGCTTGTAAATATTCGTTGTCATCGGGAATTAATTTATCTAAACCTTCTGCAAGTTTCAATATTTCTAAAGCTTTAATCATTATTGGCATTTGATAGGTTTTATCTCGGTCGTGCATTTTTAAAATTTTAGGATTTTTACAAATATATCAAAATTTTAATTACATATTCTCTACATTTGTAGAATATAATCTATATTTGTAGAATGAAAATCAAATTTTTATTAATAATTTTGAGTTGTATGATTTTTTTTGGTTGCAAAACCAATCAAAAAATCAATAAAATTCGTGAAGGTTTTTGGGTCGAAAGCTACAAACTAGGCAACGATGAATACAAATCTAGTGGGTTTTATAAAAAAGGAAATCCTGTTCGAAAATGGAAATATTTAAAAAATGACACTATTTATCAAAAAGAAAAATATCGAAAAAACATTTGTAAAACCATTTATTACCACAAAAACGGTAAAATAATGCAACGTGGACAATCAAAGATTGAAATAAAAGAAGGGCAAACACATTGGTTTTATTTCGGAGATTGGTTTTATTTTAATGAAAATCAAAAACTTACTAAAATCAAGCATTACGAAAATGGTCTTGTAGTTTCGGAAACCAATTTTTAACAAGATATTATCAAAATTAAAATCTAAATACTAAAATAAAAATGCAATTATCAAAATCAGAAGAACAACTTATGGAACATATTTGGCGTTTAGAAAAAGCTTTTATGAAAAATTTGTTAGACGTTTATCCAGATCCAAAACCAGCGACGACGACAATTGCAACTTTGCTAAAACGAATGATTGACAAAAAATTTGTATCCTACAACGAATTTGGAAATTCACGAGAATATTTCGCATTGGTCAAGAAAAAAGATTATTTTTCGAAACACGTTAATGGTTTAATTAAAGATTTTTTTGGGAATTCGGCATCGCAATTTGCGTCTTTTTTTACGCAAGAAACAAGTTTATCAAATATTGAACTCGAAGAATTAAAAAAAATTATAGACTTTCAAATTATTAAAAATAAATTATGATTGACTTTTTACTAAAATCGAACATTTCGTTATTGGTACTTTTGGTTTGTTATTTTTTGATGTTTCAAAACTCAAAAACGCATCAATTCAATAGGTTTTTCCTTTTGTTTAGTTTGATGTTTTCAATGGTTTTGCCGTTTTTATCTTTCGAAATCATTCAAGAAATTCCAAAATCTACTATTGAAATTGGAAATATTCAATCAATTGCAATCAACAATAATACAAACAATAATTTTTTAGAAATTGCAATTTGGACGATTTATTGTATAGTAACTTTAGTTTTATTCATTCGATTTAATCGAAATATAATTAAGTTTTATGCTAAAATTAAATTGAATAAAACTCAAGATTTCAAAAACGCAAAATTAATTTTATTGAATGAAAAAATACTGCCGCATACTTTTTTGAATTTTATTTTTATAAACAAACAAGATTTCGAAAATCAAAAAATCGAATCTGAATTATTCACGCACGAACTGACTCACGTTAACGAAAAACATACTTTAGATATATTATTAATAGAATTATTAAAAGTGATTTTTTGGTTCAATCCGATATTTTATTTTTACAAAAAAGCAATACAAACAAACCACGAATTTTTGGCTGATGAAAATGTCATCGTGAACCACAACAATATTTCGTTTTATCAAACGTTATTATTGACCAAAACTTGCGCTATAAATTATCAATTAGCCAGCAATTTGAATTATCAATTAACCAAAAAACGAATCATTATGATGACAAAAACGACATCAAAAACTATGAATTTAGTAAAGAAAATTTCAATTTTGCCAATAATTTTTGGACTCGTATTTATGATTTGTATAAAAACTGTTGCTCAAAATAAAATTACTATAAAAACAAAAAAATATAAAGTTTCTACAAAAAAGACAACTAGCAAAAAGGCAATTAAAAAAAATACATACAATATCTCACCTTTAGAAAAACCAGGAGATATTCCAGAGTTTATAGAACCAGATACTTATATTCCAATTTGTAAATTTCCTATCGAAATAACACCAGAATTTCCTGGCGGAACCGAAGCATTTTACAAATTTATTGGAGATAATTATGTTGTCCCAAACGAAAAAAGCTTAAAAGGTAAAATATACATTCAGTTTGTGGTTGAAAAAGATGGAAGTTTGGCAGAAATAAAATGCATAAAAGACATAGGATATGGTTCTGGTGATGAAGCTATAAGAGTTTTAAAAAAATCTCCAAAATGGAAACCAGGTTTTCGAGAAGGCAGAGAAGTTCGATGCACTTATCAGTTGCCAATTGCAATTGAATCGCCAGAATAACTATTAAAAGTTAATAACATAGTTATAAACTTTTAATTATTAAAAAACAAAAACTGTTAAAAAAATTATATTTTTGACACAATTTAAATTAACAATTAAATAATTCAATTTATTATGAAACTCATAACTTCAAAAACAATTAACAAAATATCCGTTTTATCAATATTATTTGGATTAATGATATCGTTTTGTTCTCAAACGGTAGCACAAACAAAAAAAAAGACTAAGTCATTAATTGTTAAAGAAATTATTCCAAAAAAAATTATTCCAAAAAAAATCATCAAAAAAGAAGCTGTAATTGTAGAAAATATTGAAATAGATCAGCCAGTTTATCCAAACCCAAATCCTGCCGATTATGTCGAAAAAAACTCAGGCGATTATATTCAGAGTGCGGCAGGCGTAGATATTGTTCCAACTTATATTGGAGGAATCGAAGCTTTTTTTAAATTTGTTGGCGATAATTATAATGTTCCAAAAGAAAAAGGCTTGAAAGGTAAAATATTCATTCAGTTTGTGGTCGAAACCGACGGAAGTTTAACCGATGTAAAATGTTTACGAGATATTGGTTATGGAACTGGA
>JAYVBR010000245.1:0-3256 GCA_043750395.1 Bacteroidota bacterium
CAAGCACAAACGTTGGCACAATATCCAAGAATTGTATTAGACTATACCAAATTAGGCGAACAAAATCTTGAAGCATTCAGTCAATTTGATGTTCGTTTGGACAAAAAATGGAACTTCAAAAAAGTAGCCTTAGACATTTTTATAGACGTTCAAAACCTGTTGAACGAACAAATTCCGCAACCAATTCGTTATGGTTTAAACCGAGACGAAACCACAGGAAGTTTGATAACTCCATTGAGTTTAGTAGCAGTAAAACCTCAAAAAAGTGCAACAATTCCGACTATTGGAGTAATCTTGGATTTCTAATATTATCTGGGCGTTACTATTTCAAGTCAAGAAAAATGACTTGAAATAGTCGGGCTATCATTCCAAATCTTTTTATCAATTACCACGGGTTTAAACCCGTGGTAATTGATAAAAAGGATTTTCCCTTCTATCCCTAACGCAAAATCTAGATTATAATAAAATCATAAAATTGCAACAATTAATCTTTTTTTTATAATAAATACCAAATTCTAAAGTTTTATATTCAAATAGATTTGGAATGAAATTTTTATCTTTTTTATTAATTTTTCTAATGTTTTCTTGCAAAAGCAAAACAATCAATACACAACGTTCAAAAAATAAAGAAGCAACTAAAATACAAAAAGAAAAAATCGATTCAGATGCAGAAACTAAAGATATTGAAGAAGAGAAATTTGAACGATTTGTAATTTTGAAACCAATCGATTTGAAAGCCAATCAGTTAAAAATAGCTGAAAATCTTGGAACCAGATTACTTGGAATGTGTAATAACGGAAAATTCAAAAAATTTAATAATAATGAAGCTACCGAAAAAGTAATCAACAACATCGATTTAGAAAAAATGACCAAAACTTGTCAAAAAATATTCTTTAGAAATGGCAAATTTATTGATTTAGAGTTAATTGAAATAAGACAAGACAATGAGACTGGCGAACTTGGTTTTAGGTTTAATATTGTTTACGAAAAAAACTTTTTTAAAAGAGAATTGAAATTAATTTTAAATTCAGACAACAAACTTTCGTATATTGCTACGAAACAAATATCGCAAATTATTAAGTAAACATATCAACTTCAGTTAGTTAAAAAATAAAATCCTAATTTATAGAAATTAGGATTTCATTTGTGATTTTTTTTGTGAAATAGATATTGATTTATGTTAATAAGTTATAAAAAAAATTATTTTATTTGTAGAAGAAATTGTTAATTTGGCTAAATAATTTTTTGTTAAATAAGTTTTTAGCAAAGCCTATTTAACAATAATGGACGAAGTGAAATGGTTGGTAATTAAAACAAATCCTAGAGCAGAAAAGTTGGTTTCGCAACGACTTTTAGAAATTGGGGTTGAAAATTATTTACCTATTCAAAGAGAATTGAAACAATATAAAGATCGAAAAAAATGGGTTGAGGAAGTTCTAATTAAAAGTTATGTTTTTGTAAAAACTAGCGAACGATTAAAAAATGAAGTTTTTAAGGTTTTTGGAGTTGTCAGATTTTTGTATGTTTCAAAAAAATTGGCAGTCGTTTCTGAAAAAGAAATCGAAATTTTAAGTTTGTTTTGCAAAATAAACGAATTAAAAATTACAACCAAAGGTTTTGAAACTGGCGATAAAGTCGAAGTTATAGAGGGAGCATTAATTGGAATGCAAGGCATTTTGAAAGAATCTCAAAAGGGAAATAAAATTAGTATTTATATTGAAGTATTAGGTTTATTTGCAAACATAAGTATTAAAATATCTGATGTTCGAAAATTGTAGAACATTGATTTAAAATAACTTACAAATTCGTTGTAGTTGACGATTGCGAAGCTGTGACAAATTATAATTGTTTAGTGAAAAGCAATTTTTTTAAGAATTATAAATCCCTAGCCCTGATCGAAATGGAAAGCCCACAGTCAAAAAAAATTAATTTTTCTTGGCAAAAAACAACGACCAACGGAAGTTCGTTTTTTGGCTTAGAAAAATAATTATTTTGACGAGGACTTGAAATGAAGAGCAGGAATAGCTTCAAAACAAGATTAAATATGGGAGTTTTAGTAGAATATAAATTGGGTTTGCACCGAGAAAAATCGGTAATTTTTATTCGGTTTAGCTATGATGCGGCTGTAGTTTCAGAAATTAAACAGCTAGTTGGTTGTCGTTGGAGTTCTAGTAACAAATGTTGGTATGTGCCTGATGTAGTGGAATATAGAAAACGATTTGGTTTGGAATTAAAGACTTTTGGAAAAATTTCTATGTCTAAAATTGGTGCTATAAATATTCTAGAATTTAACAGATATATAGAAACTTTGCAATTAAAAGGTTACAGTCCAAATACTTTGCGAACTTACGGAAACGAATTTGCGCAGTTTTTGTATATTTTGAAAGAAAAACCAGTTGCCAATTGCGATGAAGAGTTAATTCGCAGGTATATTTTATACTGTATAAATAGTTTGAAACTTTCTGAAAATAGTTTGCACAGCCGTTTGAATGCTTTAAAGTTTTATTTTCAGGAAGTTTTGCACAAAAAATCATTTTTTATAGAAATTCCCAGACAAAAAAAGCAGTCGATTCTGCCGAAAGTAATTCATAGTATTGACATTAGAAAACTGTTTGAGGTAACTGAAAACCTTAAACACAACACAATGTTGAAGTTGAGTTACGGAATGGGTTTGCGAGTTTCAGAAATTATTAACCTGAAAGTGAGCGATATAGACAGTCGATCGATGCAAGTTTTTATAGAACGAGCCAAAGGCAAAAAAGATAGATATGCCAATTTGCCAGAATCAATTCTGGAACAATTACGAACTTATTATACTGAATATCAACCAAAAGAATATTTGTTTGAAGGGCAATATGGCGGACAATATAGTGCAAGAAGTGTGCAACAGGTTTTTCAGAATTCTTTGAATAAGGCTGGCATTAATAAAAAAGTGGGCATTCACAGTTTGCGTCACAGTTTTGCCACTCATCTTTTAGAAAAAGGCACAGATGTTCGATTAATTCAGGATTTATTGGGTCACAAGGATATAAAAACGACTTTGTTGTACACACATATTTCGGATAAATCATTAAAGAAAATAAAAAGTCCTTTGGATGATTTATTTTGATAAAATTTAGTTATTTTTGCTAAAATAGATTTTTTCAATGTCAATTAAAATAGTCGCATTGCGTTTTAAGAAATAGATTTATGGATAATGAATTGATAATGAGAATAAAAATCACGAAATACGAAAAACGGTTCGTATAAATAGAGT
>JAYVBR010000246.1:0-7547 GCA_043750395.1 Bacteroidota bacterium
AAAAAAAGCTGATGTAAATTTACATCAGCTTTTTTTTTAAATTTTTAGAAAATTCTAAAACAAACTTTTAGAAAATTTTGAAACTCTTGACGGATGATAAATAAACATACAAGATTTTCCTTTTATTTTATTGATAACTTGTTTAGATAAATTTTCTGGCAAAGCAGGACAACCTTGACTTCTACCTAAATAACTTTGTGAATTTAAAATTGATGGATTAGCATAATAAGCGCCGTGAACCACAACTGCACGAGATCGAGCATTGCTGTTCACACCAGCTTCAAGTCCATCAAGTTTCATTGAAAAACCATTTTTGCCGTTGTAAGTTTCGCCTGTTGCATAAAACCCTAAACTGCTTTTATTAGAACTTTGTGCATTCGAAAAACTATTTGCGTAATCGCCACCAGAATTCATTCCGTGAGAAACAACTGAGTTGTATAAAACCGTATTCGATTCCATATCAATTACCCAAAGTCTTTTTGCACTAGATGGCAAACTGAAATCAATTATTGTTAAAATATCTTTTTTGATTAAACCTTTTTCTTTCAATTTGAAAAAACCATTTAATGCTTGTGTGTAACTTGTTAATTTAGGAGCATTGAAATTTTTTAAATTCAACGAACTAAAAAGAAAATTTATATTTACAGCAACAGGTATTGGAGCATCAAAATTAATAGATTTATAGTTTTTAGCGTTGACGTTGTTTGTAAGTAACAACAATGAGAGCGAAACGAAGAAAATTAAAAACTTGTAATTCATTGATAATGTTTTGGTTAATGACTTGTTTGGGAATTGCAAATAAAAAACAAATAAATGATGTAACCAAACTTTTCAACGATTATTTTTGATATTTCATCGATATTAACACTTTTTTGTTGATAACTTCAACGTTAAAGTACGTTTTTGCACGATTAACGGATATTTATGATTTTGACAAAATTTTAAACTTAGTGATTTTTAACTTGATAAAATTATTTATTTTATATATTTTTGTTCGAAATTGTAACATATCAATAAAAAAGATGTCTATTCAAAAGGTACAATTTTTAGAATTTATCAAAATCATTCGATGAAAAATATTTTTATTTTTATTATAGTATTAATTTCATCATTTGGAATTGCACAAAAGAAAACTCTTCAAACAAAATTCACGTCAGATAAAATAACAATCGACGGAAAATTCGATGAGGAAGTCTGGAAAACCGGAGAAATTTGTAAAGATTTTATATCATTTGACCCAGACAACGGCAATCCAGAACCCGAAAATAGTAAAACCCAAGTCAAAGTAGTTTATGATGATAATGCAATTTATATTGCTGCAACGATGTATGACGATCCCACCAAAATTATGAAGGAATTTGCATTAAGAGATAATTTTGGAACGGCCGATTTTTTTGGTGTTTTCATAAATGGTTTTAATGATGGACAACAAGATTTTAGGTTTTTTGTCACCCCAGCCAATACTCAACTTGATCGTCAAGCATCTGAAGTGGATGACAATAATGATGACTTTTCTTGGGATGCAATTTGGGAAAGTAAAGCCCTAATTACAGATAAAGGCTGGCAAGTAGAAATGAAATTGCCCTATGCAGCTTTGCGATTTTCGCCAGCACAAAAGCAAACTTGGAGTTTGAACTTTATGCGCGAAATTCGAAGAAACAGACAAAAATATACTTGGAATTTTATCGACAAAGCCAAAGGAACATTCATTCAACAAGCCGGAATTCTTGAAGGAATAGAAAACATAAAAACACCAACCAGATTATTTTTTCTGCCCTACACATCTTATTATGTAAACGCCGATGCCGAAAACAAAACTAAAGGAACTATAAAAGGCGGAATGGACATAAAATATGGCATTAACGACGCTTTTACACTCGATTCTCAACTTATTCCTGATTTTGGACAAACAGTTCTTGACCAAAGAATTCAAAATCTTGGCCCATTTGAACAACAATTCAACGAAAACCGTTCTTTTTTTACCGAAGGAACCGATTTGTTTAATAAAGGAAATCTTTTTTACTCTCGAAGAATTGGCGGAAGGCCTACCAGAAATGCTGTTTTTGATAAAAATTCAGAAATAAAAACAGAATCGCCGTCAACAGTTGGACTTATTAACGCTACTAAAATTTCTGGTCGTACTAAAGGTGGTTTAGGAATAGGTTTTCTGAATGCGTTAACCGAAGATACTTATGCCATAATCCAAAATAAAAATAACGGAACTACAAGAAAAGAATTAATTGAACCACTATCAAACTTTAATGTTTTGGTTTTTGACCAAAGATTCAGAAAAAACTCATCAGTTTCGTTTATAAATACCAATGTTACAAGAAATGGAGACTTTAGAGATGCTAATGTATCAGCATTAGTTTGGGATTTAAAAACCAAAGCCAATACTTATGGACTTTCAGGAAACACTACTTATAGTTATGTCAACAATGGCGATATAAAAAGAGGCTTTCGTGGATTTTTAGAGTTCAATAAAATTTCAGGAAAATATCGTTTTGGCGTTGGAACCGATTTATACACTAAAGATTATGAAATTAATGATTTGGGGATTAATTTTCTGAACAATTATTATACTGTTTATGGTAATTTTAAATATCGAATTTTGCAACCTACTAAAATGTTCAACAGTCTTAATTTCAGAATCAATAGCTACAACGAGTTCAATATAGAAACCCACAAACCACAAACCAATCAGTTTAACATCAATTTTAATGTAACCGATAAAGGCAATAATTTCTATGGAATAGGTATCAATCCAAGTCCACTAGATGTTTATGATTATTATTCGCCAAGAACCGATGGGCGATTCGTAATTCAACCCAGTCAAGTTGGTGGTTGGATTTTTGTTTCGACAAACTTCAACAAGAAGTTTGCATTCGATTTTAATCCGTATTTCAATTTAACCAGCCAAAAATCTCGTAGCGGTTTTGGAATTTTATTCGAGCCACGCTACCGTTTTTCCGATAAATTTTCGTTAATCTATCGATTTAATTATGGTCAAGATAAAAATGACAAAGGTTATACAACCGATATTGGCGACGAAATTATTTTCGCACGTCGAGACAATTTGCAGTTTACCAACTCAATTTCAGGAAAATATTCTATTAATAGCCAAATGAATATTAATCTTTTGGCAAGACATTATTGGTCTTATTCAGAAAATTTTGATTTTTATTCCTTAAACCAAAACGGCGGATTAGACAATTATTACAAACCTGTTTCTGGACAAGACCAAGATTTTAGCACCTGGAATTTCGATTTAAGTTACGTTTGGTGGTTTGCACCTGGAAGTCAACTTTCTTTACTTTATCGTAACAATGCTACCAACGAATTCACAGAATTAGATAAGATTAATAAAAATGGCTCGGCTAATTTTAAAAATTTACTAAACAATCAAGTGCTTAGCAATTCTTTTTCAATTAGTTTGCGTTATTTTATCGATTACAACCAAGCCAAAAATTGGTTTTAAATTATTCTTGAAGCCAATAATCATGCATTCATTTTAATCTTTTCCTTTTCACAAAATCTAGATTTATTCTTTTTAAATTTAGCTTTACATTTTCAAATAAAAATCTTTTGTCAATTCGATATATTCGTTAGTATATTGGTGTCTTTCGATTTCGATAACCAATTCGTCAGCGATTGATACAGGAAGCTCGAATCTTTTAAAAGCCAGTAAACTTCTAATTATTGGCGTTTGAAAAGTGCCCCTAACACGAGTAATTTTTATTGGATACAATTCAAACTCATTTGCAAGAGCAATAAAATTTACTTCTTCTTTAAACGGAATAATTACTGCAAAAATTCCATTTTCAGAAAGTAACAAATCGGCTGCTTCAAGTAAATGTTCAAATGGCATTGCATCAAGAAATCGAGCTAAATTGCGAGCTTCGCTAGTCGATTTAAAATCCTCAGCGAAAAAAGGAGGATTCGAAACTATTAAATCATATTCGTCTTCTGGTTCTTCTATAAACTCGTCTAAACCTGAGTGATAACAATACAAACGGTCGTTCCAAATTGAATTATCGAAATTTTCCGTGGCTTGTTCGAATGCGTTATCGTCGATTTCAAGAGCATCAATTTGTTCAGCATTGGTTCTTTGAGCCAACATCAAAGCTATTATTCCTGTGCCTGTGCCAATGTCTAATATCGATATTGGATTATTATCAATTGGGCACCAAGCGCCAAGCAAAACACCATCGGTGCCCACTTTCATTGCAGATTTGTCTTGATTTATTGAGAATTGTTTAAATTGAAACAAAATAATATTTGGATTTAGATTTAAAGATATTGTATTTTGATATTGTTAGCTTTAACCCAGATTACACATTAGAAATATACTACAAACAATTTTTACTGCAAAATTTTGCACTTACTCATTATTTTAGAACTTAACATATAAAATATGTCTATTTTCTAAAAAAACCGTGAGCCCCAAATTTTATTGTAAAAACCGTTTTCATAACGAAACCTAATGCGTAATCTGGGTTTAATATTTTAAAAAAAATGCAAACAACTTTTATATTTTTGGTTCTACTACTAATTGAATGGGTTTAGTACTTTACTATGTAAAACAACCAAAAATTTAACTATAAATCCTTAGAATTTGTGTGATTAAATTTTTTCGCAATTAATAATTTGTGCAAATTTGTGTAATTTGTGGTAAAAAAATTTTACCCACTAAATTTTAAAATGTTTTTTATAAATTTAAGTAGCTATTTCTAAAAAGATTAGGATTACAAATACATTTCTACCAAGCCAATTGGTAAATCCATAACAACTTTTTTATTATCACGATCTATTTTAATCAAAAACTGATCAATCATAGGAACAAGAATTTCAATATTTCCATTTAAAACCTCAAAAAGTGGTTGAGCAGAACTGTCGTTTATAGATTGAATCTTCCCGAAAACACCAATCTGTAAATCCTCGATTTCAAAACCAATAACTTCGTGAAAATAAAATTTATTACCCGAAAGTTTGGGTAATGTGCTTAGTGGTAAATAAACTTCTTTGTTTAAAATCGCATCAGCATCTTGTTCGGAGTTGACTTCTTCGAAACTAACACGAAGAAAATCATTTTTGTGAGGCGAACTATTCTCAATAAAAAATGGAACCAAGTTTTTGTTGAGTTCAACAAAAACTGATTCCAAATTATCATATAACTCAGGTTCGTCTGTATCTAAATAAATTAGAACTTCGCCCTTAAAACTAAATTTTTTCGCAATTTTACCTAAATAGAAACAATCTTCTTTACGCATCGTCGCTTGAATAAATTATGCTTCTGGAGTTTCTTCAGCAGCTGCAGTTTCTTCAGTTTCTGCAACAACTTGTTCAGCAGTCTCAGTAACTTCTTCTTCTACAACTTCTGGAGCGTTTGCAGCTTCTTCAGCGGCAACTGCAGCTTCTTCAGCGGCAACTGCGCTAGCTAGACGTTTAGCGTTTACAGCTTGTTCAGCTTTGAATGCTTTAGACTTAGCATCAGCTTGCGCTTTGGTTAATCCATCTTTTTTAGCATCAACTTTACCAGTTTTTGCATCTAACCACGTTGCTAATTTAGTATCAGCTTGTTCTTGTGTTAAAGCTCCTTTACGAATTCCGCCATCAAGGTGGTGTTTCAA
Source organism: Bacteroidota bacterium (assembly GCA_043750395.1). Classification (GTDB taxonomy): domain Bacteria; phylum Bacteroidota; class Bacteroidia; order Flavobacteriales; family Flavobacteriaceae; genus Flavobacterium. Next base: position 5,631 of record JAYVBR010000246.1, read on the forward strand.
TAAAGCTCCTTTATAAGAAAGAATTGCTCTAGCCGTGTCTGTTGGTTGTGCACCATTGTGTAACCATTGTACGGCTGCATCAAGGTTCAATTCTACAGTTGCTGGATTAGTGTTTGGGTTGTAAGTACCGATTTTTTCTAAGTATTTACCGTCTCTTTTTGAGCGTGCATCTGCAGCTACTACCCAGTAAAAAGGTTTTCCTTTTTTACCGTGTCTTTGTAATCTAATTTTTACTGACATAATCTAAATGATTAAATTTTAAGGTTCACGACCTCTATTAATTAAGGGTGCAAAAGTACATTTTATTTATTAATTAAAAAAATATTTTAAAAAAATATTTAGTTAAGTGATTTTTAGTTTTTGCTGATTATTAATTAGTAAAATTATTATTTTCAAACAAAAAAAACTATTTTTGTATTTCTAATTTTATAATAAAATGAAAAAAATATTATTTTTATTTTTGGTTTTCATAACATTTTCATCTTGTCAAGATGAAGTTCAGCTTAATAACCCAGCATTTCAAGGCCAAAAACAAGGAGTTTTATGGAGAGCAACAAGTTATGAAGCCAAACTAACTTCTGATGGATTTGTAATTTTAACTGGAATAAACGGTTTTGAAACATTAACAATGAGAACCTTCAAGATTAGTCCACACACTTCAAATTTTGGAACTGATATTGAAAATTTTGCAGAATTAAATAATAAATCAATTGGATTTCAAGCCAACTATTCAACCGGATTTAATGGCGGTAGCGGTAAAATCACAATAACAGAATATTCTAACGGAACTTTATCAGGAAATTTTAATTTGAAAGCAGTCAATACTGATACAAGTTTAACAGCTCCAGATGCTGTGAGTTTCAAAAACGGTGTTTTTTACAAAATACCTGTTACTGTAATTCCCTAACTTCATTTTTATTAAATTGTAAATTTTTAATAAATAATCTAATAGATAGTGTATTAGAATAAAATAACACTACATTTGTTAAACATTTAAAATAATAAATATGAATATTTTCGTAGGAAGTCTTCCGTTCAGTATTGAGGAAGCAGATTTAAGAGAGTCTTTTGAGGCTTATGGAGCAGTAGATTCAGTTAAAATTATCTCAGATAAATTTACAGGAAGAAGTAAAGGATTTGGTTTTGTTGAAATGTCAAATGACGACGAAGCTCAAAAAGCAATAGACGAATTGAACGGAGCAACTGTTCAAGGACGTGCAATAGTAGTTAATAAATCTGAGCCAAAGCCAGAAGGCGAAAGAAAACCATATAACAACAACCGAAGCGGTGGAGACAATCGTGGTGGTGGTTATGGTGGCGGAAACAGCCGAGGCGGAGACAATCGTGGTGGTGGAAACCGTGGTGGTTATTAATTACCAAAATCTATAGAATAACTTTTATGTTGTTCTTAAATTAAAAACTCATTTATCAATTCGATAAATGAGTTTTTTTATTGCACTAATTCTTGGTTTCCAAAATAAAAGTTGTCCCCTCGCCTATTTCACTTTCTACTGAAATTTCGCAATCAATTGCTTTTGCTAAATCACGAATTAAATGTAAACCCAAACCTGATTTAATTCCTACAACTTCAGTGTCATCAAAAAGTGCTTTTAATTGTTCTCGGGTCGCTCCGTTACCATTATCAGAAACTGTTATAAAGGTTATGTTCTGTTTTTGGAATGCTTTCCAAGTTATTTGTCCGTTTTTTGTCCCAACATGCATAGTCGTAGTTTTCAAAACAGGATTCATTGAATTATTTAATTCTTTTATAGCATTTCCTGTTAAATTTCTAAAAATAGTTTTTAAGTAATTTTGGTCTGTAACAATTTCTAAATTTTCTAAATTTTCAAATGAGATTTTGACTTTATGTTCGCTAGAAAAGTGTTTTTGAGTATCTTCGAATAATTTTGAAATAGC
>JAYVBR010000247.1:0-3254 GCA_043750395.1 Bacteroidota bacterium
GCTAGATTGCAAATTTCATCTAATTTAGCAACAATTCCGTCCATTGAGAAAACACCATCGGTTACAATCAATTTGAAACGGCAACCTTTTTCGGTAGCATCAATTAATTGTTTTTCAAGGTCTTGCATATCATTATTATAATAACGATAACGCGATGCCTTACACAAACGAACACCGTCAATAATCGATGCGTGATTTAGCGAATCCGAAATAATACAATCTAATTCGCCAAGCAAAGGCTCAAAAATTCCACCATTGGCATCAAATGCTGCTGCATAAAGAATGGTATCTTCCATTCCGTAAAATTCTGCGATTTTACGTTCTAATGTTTTATGAATGTCTTGTGTTCCGCAAATGAAGCGTACCGATGACATTCCGAATCCGTGCGAATCTAGCGTGTCTTTGGCTGCTTGAACCACTTCTGGATGCGATGACAATCCTAAATAATTGTTAGCACAAAAATTCAAAACTGTTTCGCCATTGACAATAATTTCTGCACCTTGTGGCGATGTAATAATGCGCTCGTGTTTAAAAATACCGTTTTCTTCAATAGTTTGAAGTTCGGCTTGTAAGTGTTGTTGGATTTTTCCGTACATATTTTCCGTTTATAGTTTGTTGTTTTTGGTTGCGAGTTACAAAAGTAATGTTTTTAACTTTCAAATTCCCCCTTTGAGGGTTAGGTGGCTAAATTTACAACTTCAATTTGTTCTCCTATATATATGAGTGATTTTTTTGTGACTTTATATCCCATTTTTTCGATTGCCATTTGATAGTTTTCAAGTTGCAACTTATATTTGGGTTGATGCAATCCTGTTTTATAATCCAAAATATGCACTTCTTTGTTTTTAGTTATTACCATTCGGTCGGGTTTTATGGTTTTTCCTTCTTTTTGAATGATGGTTTGTTCGTTCAAAACTTCTATATCGCCCGAAAAACATTCTTGCAAATCGGTATGGTTTACAATTTCTTGAATGCTTTTTTCGACCGCCTTTTTCTGATTGATTGTAATTAATCCGTTTTCAATGGCTTTTGTAATTGCTAAATCAACATCGTTTTTGGTTTTTATAAATGATAAAATTTCGTGAACTACATTTCCATATTCAATTGATTCTTGCTGATGTGTTCCCCACATTAGCGATTCTCGTTGTGCAATTTTTATATTTTTAGGATTCAAAACTTCCGAAACTATAGAAATTGTTTTACTTGTATCAATATGTTTTTCGATTTTAGATAATTTCGATTTATTACCAAATTCATATTCCAATCGATTTTCATCAAATGCATTTTCGCTTATCAAATAATTGATAAAAAAACTGGACATATTATTTTTTCTCGGATTTTTATCTTTATCCAGATTCATTGATGAAATTATGAATAATTGTTCTTCGGCACGCGTCAATGCTACATACAAAACATTAATGTTGTCTAGTAATTCTTCTTGTTTTTTCTGATTATAAACATCCGATGCCTCGTTGCCAAAACCCTCAATAGCTTTCGAGTTATCGATTAATACTTTGGGTAAGCCAAACGTTTGTTCTTCGGCATTTAGCCAAAGTTTAGATTTTGGTTTTCGATTATAATCTTCTTCGGCAAAAGGAAAAATCACCACTGGAAATTCCAATCCTTTAGATTTATGAATCGTCATAATCCTGACAGCATTTGTGCCCTCGGGCGACGGAATACTAAATTTTTCTGAATTTTTATCCCAATAATTCAAGAAATCAGAAATTCCTGCTTGGTTGCGAATGTCTCGTTCTAGAACTATGTCTAGAAAATATTGTACATAAGCAGAACTGTTTTTTAGATTCAAAAACTTCGAAATTATAATTTCTACTGCTTCATACAAAGATTTTTTTCTGATATTCGAAAAACTTAAATTTACGTTACAGTTTATTAACCAATTTTCGAATTCAGATTCGATTAGAAAAGACATTCCTTTGGCGATAAAATCGTGAATTGGCAATTCGTTTTGAGCATTTTCGGCGAGATATTGCAAGAAGTTAGCTTTCGAATCGAGATCATTGCTGTTTTGCAAATATTTTAATAAATAAATTATCAATCGAACTTCGGTAGCATTAGCAATCATTAAGGTTTCTGAAGATAAAAGCGGAATTTTTTGTGCGGTCAAATAATTGGCAATTGCTATTCCTTGGCTTCTTTTTCGAGTCAAAATAACAATATCTTTGTATTCAAAACCTTGTTTTAAGCAATTCTGAATTGTATTTAAAGTAGCTAAAACATACAAATCGGATTTGTCTAAATTTTCTTCCTCAGAATCATCTTCTACATCTTCTAATTTAGGAAGAAACGAAATGTTCACATAACCGCCTAATTTAGAATTTATTTCTTGACGAACGTGGTTTTGGTACAAATCCATATAATCCAAATTATCAAATTCTAATGAAAGCATTTGAAACAAATCGTTGTTAAATTCAATAATCTGCGAATAACTTCGATAATTTTGATATAATGGTGTAACGACTTTTTCGGGATTATTGAATGGGTTTTTGTCTTTGCTCAACTCGATAAATTGCTCGGCTTTTCCGCCACGCCAACGATAAATCGATTGTTTTGGATCGCCAACAATCATTAAAGTTCCTTTTTCGCCATCAATTTCGCTCGAAGTCGCATTGTCAATCAACGGAATGAGGTTTAACCATTGCATTTCGGACGTATCTTGAAACTCGTCGATAAAAAAATGGCGGTAACGTTCGCCCAAACGTTCATAAATAAATGGTGCTGGTTGGTTCTGAATTTCGTTGTAAATCAATGCGTTAAATTCGGCAATCGACAAAATATTTTGTTCTTGCTGAATGTTTTTGAGTTTGTCGCTAATGGTGTTTAGCAATGAAAGTGGTGTTATATTTTTTAAGAATGCTTTATAGAAATCTTTCTTTTCGTTATTGATATAAATTTTTGATAATAAATTGAGAATTTCTGGTAAAATGGCTTCAATTTGGTTTCGGTCTTTTGTTTTTGAGTTTATTTTTACCTCATCGATTTTTATAAATTTATATTTATTGGCTCGAATATCATTATCTATTATAAACTGAATATGATTTGGAAATGTGCCATAAGCAAATGATTTTAAATCTATTCCGTTTTTATCAATTAATGAAAAGGCAGCTTTTGCAAAAGCAATATTTTCGGCTTCTAAAACTTTAACCTCGTTAGTTAATTTAGACTTTATTTCTATAAAATCTTCAATTTTTTTGTTTTCGAAATGTGCAATTTCGTTTCGGTTGTTTTCGTTA
>JAYVBR010000248.1:0-3252 GCA_043750395.1 Bacteroidota bacterium
CAACGAAAACCAAATTCTTACAGGCTGCATAACTTGTAATGAAAATTCTCCATTATCAAAAACTGCAAAATATCCAATAGAAGTTGTTGTTGGACCAGAATTTTTAACAGGCAGTTCAAGAATGAAAGCTGGAACAGCTCAAAAATTGGTTCTAAATATGATTACAACTGCAACAATGATTCAATTGGGGAAAGTTAAGGGAAACAAAATGGTCGATATGCAACTTTCGAATGATAAATTGGTCGATCGTGGCGTAAAAATGATAATCTCCGAAATAGAAGTTTCGTATGAAAAAGCATCAGAATTGCTCAAAAAATATGGAAATGTAAGAAAAGCTGTTGATAGTTTTCAATCTCAAATTTCAAGTCAAAATAATTAATTCAAAATGCCAACAAATAAAAAAATATTATCCAAAGGCGTTCAATATTTATCGGGTGCTTTGCCACTTTTTTTTATTGGACCATCTGTTATTTACAATGCCAATATGAATAAGTCAAGTGAATATTATTTGATAGTTTTAATTATTGGAATTTTGTTTTGTCTTGGAGCAATGTTATTAATGTTTTTGGGAATAAAAACAATTATGAAAAGTATGTTTGAAAAATAATGGAAAACCTAATAAACATAAACGAAACTTATGAAAAAGTAAACTTAAATAACTCGAAACTCAATAATCGTGAGTTCGAAGATTGTATTTTCAAGAATTGTGATTTCTCTAATGCCGATTTTTCATACAATTCATTTATTGATTGCGAATTTATTGATTGCAACTTATCAATGTTGCAAATAATGAATGTAAGTTTAAAAACAGTTTCATTCAAAAACTGCAAATTACTAGGAATTTTGTTTCACAATTGTGACGATTTTTTATTTCAAGTCGAATTTCAAGATTGCGTTTTAGATTATACATCATTTGCCAATAAAAAAATGTTGAAAACCAAATTCAATTCTTGTTCTATGAAAGAAGTTACTTTTATTGGAGCGAATTTAACCAATTCAAATTTCGAAAATTGCAATCTTGATAATTCAATTTTTAACGAAACCATTTTATCAGGAACCGATTTTACATCAGCATTTAATTTCAAAATAGATCCAGAATACAATCCAATGAAAAAAGCAAAATTTACTACTGCTGGAATTTTAGGACTTTTAGATAAATATGATATTATAGTCAATTAAATAATTTATGGAAATTAATTCAAATTATCTAGAAAACGTTAAGATTCAATTTTTATATTATAAAACAATTGGCGAAAAAGCAATAAATCAACTCGAAGAAGAGCAACTTTTTATTAGTTTAAATGAAGATACCAATTCGATTGCAACAATTGTGAAACATATATCTGGTAATATGTTATCTCGTTGGACCGATTTTTTAACAACCGATGGCGAAAAAGAATGGCGCAATCGTGATTCAGAATTCGAAGCAACAATTACTACAAAACTCGAACTTTTAGAAATTTGGAAAAAAGGCTGGAATTGTTTTTTCGATGCTTTGAATTCTATTCAATCCGAACAACTACCTACCTTAATATTTATTCGAAACGAGGGACACACAATACTAGAAGCAATCAACAGACAATTAGCTCATTATCCTTATCACGTTGGGCAAATTGTTTTTTATGCCAAAATGCTAAAAACTTCAAATTGGGACAGTCTTTCTATTCCAAAAAATAAATCAAATAATTACAATTCCGAGAAATTTGCCCAAGAAAAAACATCAAAAATTTAATTGATGATGAATTAAAAAATAAAATGAAAAAACTATTATTATTACCAATATTGATGATGCTAATATCTTGCTACGAACAAGAATGCGATTGCAAATTATACAAAACAGGCAAATTCGAATTCGTTCAAGAAATCGATGGCGTTAAAAAAACTACTGTTTTTATAAGAACCGAAAATTTGCAAATCGAAAACTATGAAGGAAAAATCGACACAGCATCGATTCGTTGGGTTAACGATTGCGAATTTATATTAAAAAAATTGCATCCTAAAAATATGCAAGAACAAAAAGCAATTTCAATGCGAATTCTTTCAACAACCAAAAAAAATTATACCTTTGAATATTATTTCGTTGGTAGCGAAAAAAAAGAAAAAGGAACGGCAAATAAAATTTAGATTTCTTATGTTTTGTAACAATATAACATTTCTAAACGCATAGCTTTTTTATTGAATAATAAACATAACAAATAACAAAAAAAATGTTTGAAATTTTATCGAATTCTAGTGCTTGGGTTGCATTATTAACATTAACTTTTTTAGAAATAATTCTCGGAATTGACAACATTGTTTTCTTGTCAATAGTTTCAGGAAAATTGCGAGAGGAAGACCAACCAAAAGCACGCAGAATTGGACTTTTGCTAGCAATGGCATTCAGAATTATATTACTTTTTGGAATAACTTGGGTAATGAATTTAAAAAATTCATTTTTTGATTTTGATTTTGGATTTTTGGCAGGCAAATTAACAGGTCAAAGTCTAATTATTTTCGGTGGTGGATTATTTTTGTTATACAAATCGGTTACCGAAATTCATCATAAATTAGAAGGTGAAGAAGAGGGTGCCACAGGAAAAGCTAGCAATAGTCTTGCTTCAGCAATAGTTCAGATTGCTTTATTAAATATTGTTTTTTCATTTGATAGTATTTTGACCGCAATCGGATTAGTAAGTTCAGAATTGCCTCCAAAAGGATTTGGTCCATCTGGAGCATTAGAAATAATGATTATGGCAATAATAATTTCAATTGTAATAATGATGATTTTTGCTGGTCCAGTTAGTAAATTTGTAAATAATCACCCAACAATTCAGATTCTTGGATTGTCATTTTTGATATTAATTGGTGTTATGCTTATTGCCGAAGGTGCACATCTTGCAGGATTTAGATTCTTTGGCGGAACCGAGGCACATAGTATTCCGAAAGGTTATTTATACTTCTCGATATTCTTTTCGCTTTTTGTCGAATTCTTGAATTTAAAAATGAAAAAATCTAAAAATCCAGTCAAACTGCACAACAATACAATCGATGAAAAATTACAAGATTCAGATTTAATGAATTAGAAAAATAAAAAAGACCCAATAACTTTATACTATTGGGTTTTTTACTTTCTTTAAATTAAAAAAATAAAACAAAATTTAAATTTTATTTTATACCATTTATACGTTTAAAATAGTCTAAAGAAACTTAATTATTTTTTGTCAAGACAATGAAAAAAAATATTGCATAGCCTTTGTTACGGAAGATTTTTTT
>JAYVBR010000249.1:0-7537 GCA_043750395.1 Bacteroidota bacterium
CGAAGATCGAGAAACAATTGCCAATGGTTTGAATGTTGCTGCAAAGTCAGGATTTACTGGTGTTTGTTTGCAACCCAATTCGTTCCCGATTATCGATAATCAATCTCAAATAAATTTTGTAAAAAACAAATCTGTAGGTTTTGCAACCGATTTATATCCGATTGGAGCATTAACCAAAAGTAGCGAAGGAAAAGATATGGCAGAACTTTTCGATATGAAAAATGCTGGTGCAATTGCATTTGGCGATTATAATAAAAGTATAGAAAACCCAAATTTAATGAAAATTGCCTTGCAATATGTTCAAGATTTTGATGGAATAATTATTGCTTTTTCACAAGATGAAAACTTAAAAGGTAACGGAATTGCCAATGAAGGAATAGTTTCAACAAGATTGGGTTTGAAAGGAATTTCGAATTTGGCAGAAGAGTTACAAATTGCCAGAAACTTGTTTTTATTGGAATATACTGGTGGAAAACTGCATATTCCAACCATTTCAACCTCAAAATCGGTTGGTTTGATTCGAGAAGCCAAAGCTAAAGGTTTTCACGTAACTTGTTCGGTTGCGGTGCATCATTTGGTTTTATCCGACGAAAAACTCGATAATTTTGACACAAGATTCAAAGTTTCGCCACCTTTAAGAACCGAAATTGACAGAAAAGCATTAATTGCTGGAATTTTGGATAATACTATAGATTGCATTACATCAGATCATAACCCGATTGATATTGAACATAAAAAAATGGAATTCGATCTAGCAAAAAATGGAACAATTGGACTGGAATCTGCATTTGGAAGTTTAATAACTGTTTTACCAGTAGAAAAAATAATCGAAAAATTGACTTTTGGAAAATCTGTTTTTGGATTAGAAAACGATTCAATTAACGAGAATCAAGTTGCAAACATTTCATTATTTAACACAAATGAAAACTGGATTTTTACAAAAGATAATATAAAATCTAAATCAAAAAATTCGGCTTTTCTCGGACAAAAAATGATTGGAAAAGTTTATGGAATTTATAATAATTCAAAATTGATAATCTAACCACAAAGTACACAAAGTTAGCACTAAGAACACAAGTTAAATTAAAATTTGTGAACTTTGTGGAAATCTTGGTGAATTTAGTGGTCATAAAAAATATAAATTAAAAAAATCTTAGTGAACTTTGTGAAAATCTTAGTGAACTTTGTGGTTATAAAAAAATGGAACAAAAAGAAATCGAAGAAGGAAAAACAATCGCGATTATTAGTTACATATTAATAGTTGGTGTTTTAATTGCAATGTCAATGAATTCAGAAAGCAAGAATAAATATGCCAGTTTTCATATCCGTCAAGGATTTGGATTGACACTTACTTTTATATTATTAGGCATAAGTATTTCTTATTTTAATAATATAAATATTGCTGCGCCAATGTGGATTTTTATTTTGGTTTTGATGAGTTATGGCATTTTTTCGGCGGCAAAAGGAAGCATTACGCCTTTGCCATTGGTTGGAAAATTGTATCAGAAATTTTTAAGCGGAATTTCTTAGAATTAATTAAAAATTACGAATTAAAAATTAAAAATCTTCGATAATTCAAATTAGAAAATGAAACTTACCTATTTAATAAAAGAACCAAAAATCAAACTCGAAAAAAATCCATTATTGTTGCTTTTGCACGGTTATGGCAGCAACGAAGAAGATTTATTTTCATTTGCAAATGAATTGCCCAATAATTATTATGTGGTTTCTGCTCGTGCTCCTTTTGATATGCAATATACCAGTTATGCTTGGTATGCAATTAATTTTGATGCCGATGAAAACAAATTTTCTGATGTAGAACAAGCCAAAATTTCACGAGATTTAGTTGCCAGTTTTATTGACGAATTAGTTGATAAATATCCAATTGATTCTGAAAAAGTTACTTTAGTTGGTTTTAGTCAAGGTTGTATTTTGAGTTATGCAGTTGCGCTTTCTTATCCTGAAAAAATAAAACGAGTAGTTGCAATGAGCGGTTACTTGAACCCAGAAATGTTGCATCAAAATTATTTGAAAAACAATTTGTCAAATCTAAAAGTATTTTCATCGCACGGAACTGTAGATCAAGTTGTTCCAGTTGAATGGGGACGAAAAGCAAAACCATTTTTAGATAATTTAGGAATCGAATCTGTTTATAAAGAATATCCTATAGGTCACGGAATTTCGCCACAAAATTTTTATGATTTTAAGGAATGGCTAAATAAATAAATTAAGTATTATTTTTTCTGATAAATCAAACTTTGGAATGTTTCAAAATCAATTGATTTGTCTTCGTTTACAAAATATTTTATTAAACATTCTCCCCAAATATTTCCGTCAGAAAAATCGGCAATTATCCATCTGTGATTGATTATTTTTGCTTTGTTGATAATGAATTTATTGGCACCCAATTGCTCTTGACCAACGTAAGGATTACCTTTTGGAGTGTCATTAAAATCGATTAATTTGTTATTTACAATTGGAATTAATTCTTTGTAATCTATAATTTTAGAAACATCATCATTATCAAAATATTCTTGGGCATTTTGGTCATTTGACAACGAAAAATAATCTGCATCAGATAGTTTAGTTTGAACTTCGGTTAACTTTTTATCTAATTTTGCATATTTTTCGTGTTCGTGATTGACTTGTCCACGATAAAACATAAATGTAAATAAGTTTAATAAAACGGCTGTAATTAATCCGTAAAGTAAAAGTGATTGTTTCATTTTTATAAATATTATAGCGTAATTTCTAGATTATCATAAGCCAAAAAGACATTTTTGGGCAATTTTTTTTGTACTTTCTTGTGAAAACCAAAAGTATAACTAATATGAGTTAAATATGTTTTTTCGGGCTGCACCAAAGTTATAAAATCTAATGCTTCTTTCAAATTGAAATGTGAATGATGTTCGGTTTCGTGCAAACAATTCACAACCAGAATTTTAATTCCTTTTAACTTATCAATTTCAGACTTTTCTATTGTTTTAATATCAGTTAAATAAGCAAAATCATCGATTCTGAATCCGAAAACTTGCAAATTTCCGTGCAAAGCATCAATCGGAATAATGGTTTTATTTTTTATTTTAAACGATTTTTTTTTCAAAATTTCGTTTATGGCAACACTTGGTGCGCCGGGATATTTGTTTTCGGTTTCAAAAATATAATCAAATCTTTTTTTAAGATTTTTAATTACTCGTTCGTGTGCGAATATTGGAATGGCTTCCTTTTGAAAAAAATTAAAAGGGCGAATATCGTCTAATCCTGCTGTGTGATCCGAATGTTCGTGCGTAAAAAGAATTGCATCTAGTTTTTCGCATTTTGATGTTAGCATTTGTTGCCTAAAATCTGGACCACAATCTATTACAAACGAAAAATTTTCGTCATAAATCCAAATTGAAACACGCAATCTTTTGTCCTTTTTATCGTTAGATAAACAAACAGGATTTTGATTACCGATAATCGGAATTCCTTGTGAGGTTCCGGTTCCAAGAAAATATATCTTCATTCTAGCACGATATTTGATATTTAATGCAAAAATAAGATTAAAATCTTTGATTGATGACCTATTTTATTAACTTTGTTAAAAATTTCGAAAATACATTAATGGATACTTCAATAAAATTAAAAGGCGATAAGGTTATAGAACAAATTCCTTCTATAAAAGATAAGGCATTGCGCATTAATTTGAATGAAAATATATATGGAACATTTGCCGAAATTGGCGCTGGTCAAGAAACGGTTCGCCATTTTTTTCGTTCTGGCGGTTCGTCTGGAACTATTGCAAAAGCAATGTCTGCATACGACAAAGATTTTAGCGATGCCATTTACGGAATCGAAGAAGACGGCCGTTATGTAACCGAAAGTCGATTGAAAAAGATGATTACTAAAGAAGTAAATCTTATTGAAAGTCGTCTGGGTCGAGATAAGCATCCAAATAAAATGTTTTTTAGTTTCGCCAATACGGTTGCAACTATAGATTTTGCTAAGAAATTTAAAGGTCACGGTTGGGTTGGTATTAAATATCAAATTGAACCTGACGAAGATTATAACGAAATAATTCTTCACCTTAGATTTAAAGAAACCGATGCACGTTTGCAACAAGAAACTCTTGGAATACTTGGTGTTAACTTAATTTATGGTGCATTTTACAAATATAATGACCCTAAAAAATTGCTTCGTTATTTATATGATCATTTAGATAAAGACCAATTAGAAATTGACACAATCAACTTTTCTGGACCACGTTTTGCAGATGTTGACAACAGATTAATGAGTTTGCAATTGGTCAAAAACGGAATGACCGATGCTGTAATGTTTGATCCGCAAGGAAATAATATTTTGCCAGCAGCAATTTTATACAAGAAAAATATTTTGGCTTTGCGTGGCAGTTTTCGTCCTGTTACCAATGTAAACATTGATATGTATGAACGTTCGTTGAAAATGTTTTTGAATGAAAGTAAAGTCGACAAAAAAAATACGTTAGTAATTTTTGAAATCACACTATCAAATCTTCGATCTGAAGGAGAAATTGATGAACGCGATTTTATGGACCGAGCAGAATTGTTATGTACTCTTGGTCAAACGGTTATGATTTCTAATTTTCAAGAATATTATAAAGTTGTTGAATATTTTTCTGATTACACGAAAGCTAGAATGGGATTGGCAATGGGCGTAAATAATCTAATCGATATTTTTGACGAGAAATATTACCGCCACATGTCAGGTGGAATTCTCGAAGCATTTGGTAAATTGTTTTATAGAGATTTAAAAGTTTTTTTGTATCCGATGGAAGATGAAGATGGTAATGTAGTTGATTCTCAAAACCTTAAAGTACATCCTAGGATGAAAGAATTGTATAAATTCTTTGCATATAACGGAAAAGTAATGGATATTGTTGACTATGACCGAAAAAATCTAAAAATATTTTCAAGAGAAGTTCTGAAAAAAATCAATAATGGCGAAAATGGTTGGGAAGAAATGTTGCCTCACGGAATTGCTGAACTCATCAAAGAACATCATTTGTTTGGTTTCGAAAATAGTAATGTGTTGTTAGAAAGAAATTAAAATTTTATTCTAAAATTAATTGCATAAAAACCGAATGCAACCAACGATTGAACTTGAATCCAGAATCTTTTATAGTTCCTGCAATTTCGAATCCAAACTTTTTGTGAAAGTCAATGCTGCTTTGGTTTTCTGCATCGATAACTCCAATCATTGTGTGCAAACCTTGTTTTTTGGCTTGTGAGATTAGTTCGTTAAGCAATAATTTTCCGATTCTTTTTCCGTGAAAATCATTGGAAACATATACAGAATGCTCAACAGTAAATTGGTAAGCTTGGCGAAAACGAAACTCAGAATACAATCCAAAACCAATACAATTGTTATTAATTTCTGCAACAATTACCGGAAAACCTTTTTTTATTTTATCTTCTAAAATTATTTTTTGTTGTTTTAAAGTTCGAATATCATAATCATATAATGAAGTTGAATTTAGAATATTATAATTGATAATTTCTAAAATAGCATCAGCATCTTCGATTTTGTAATTTCTAATAGTAATTTCCATTTTGATAAAATATTTGTTCAAAAATAAGAAAAACTTGACAATTATTATTGAAATAAACTACTAAATCGTTAATTTTGTAATAGATTTTGTTGTAAAAATAACTTGCAAAACACAACGAACAAAAACAAGAATGATTTATCCAAAAATACCTTTATCGCAAAGCATTATCGAAATTTTTCGAGTTAAAGGAATCAAAAATATAGTTATCTCACCTGGTTCAAGAAATGCACCATTAACAATTGGGTTTGTCAATAATCCATTTTTTAATTGTTACAGCATTGCTGATGAGCGATGTGCAGCTTTTTTCGCCATCGGAATTGCGCAACAACTTCAAGAACCAGTGGCAGTTGTTTGCACTTCTGGTTCGGCTTTATTGAATTATTATCCAGCATTTGCAGAAGCTTTTTATAATCAAATTCCTTTTATTGTTGTATCTGCTGATCGTCCGCAAAGCAAAATCGATATCGGTGACGGACAAACCATTCGTCAACAAAATGTTTTTGAAAATCATTCATTATACAATGCAAATCTTACTGAAAATGAATCTTCTGATAACGATTTTAAAATTCAAGAAGCAATCTATATTTCGATTTTTCAAAAAGGACCAGTTCATATAAACGCCCCATTTGAAGAACCTTTATATGAAACTACAAACAATTTAGAAGTTACACCTATATATACACCAAATAATATTGAGACTAAAATTGTTGAAAATTTAGAACAATTTGCGAAAATTTGGAATGATTGTAAAAAGAAAATGATTTTGGTTGGCGAATGTTTTCCTAATTTTGTTGCTGACGAATTTACAAATGCAATTGGAAATGACAAATCGATTATTGTTATGACCGAAACCATATCTAATTGGCACCACGATAGTTTTATTAATAACATCGATGCAATAATCTCGCCTTTTAATGATCAAGATTATATCGATTTTAAGCCAGAAATTCTACTAACGTTTGGTGGAATGATAGTTTCTAAGCGTATAAAAGCAATGCTTAGAAAGTATAAACCAAAACACCATTGGCACATCGACGAATTACGGGCTTATGATGTTTTTGGCGCATTGACACATCATTTTGAATGTTGTCCAAATGATTTTTTTAGAACCTTTCTGCCTTTAACAATTAAAATTGATAGCAATTATAATCAAATTTCTCAAAACATAAAAACGATTCGCGCCAAAAAACATTTAGAATATTTAGAAACAATTCCGTTTACCGATTTCAAAGTTTTTGAATATATTCTGCCAAGTTTACCAAAAAATTCAATGTTACAATTGGGAAACAGTTCAACAATTCGATATGCACAATTATTTGATATTGATAAATCAATCGAAATTTTTTGTAACCGAGGTACAAGTGGCATCGATGGTTGCACATCGACAGCAATCGGCGCAGCAGTTGCTAATTCGAAACAAACAGTTTTTATAACAGGCGATATTAGTTTTTTATATGACAGTAATGCGTTGTGGAACGATTATATTCCTAAAAATTTCAAAATAATTTTGTTAAACAACGGTGGTGGCGGCATATTTAGAATTTTGCCAGGTCACAATGAAACACCAGTTTTCAATACTTTTTTCGAAACTTCGCATTGTTTGACTGGTGAACATTTGGCAAAAATGTACAATTTTGAATATAAAATAGCAAGCTCAGTCGAAACATTAAAATTGCAATTAGAAAACTTTTTTTTAATAGACAAACCCGCAATATTAGAAGTTTTTACTCCTACAAAAATCAATAATGAGTATTTGCTCGATTATTTTAATCACTTAATCTGATTTGAATTAAAATTTATTATTAAAATAATCTATTTATTAAATAATATTACTAAATTTGAGTTCTAATATTAATTTAAAACTAAACAAAAATGAGCCAAAGAGACGAACTTATTGCAGTTTATGCTGCCGATTTAAAAGACAAATGTGGAATGACTGCTGATATGGATTTACTTACAAAAGTAACAATT
>JAYVBR010000250.1:0-3248 GCA_043750395.1 Bacteroidota bacterium
AATTGTAAATGAAAAATTAATTACATCAATTACAAATGGTTCATTTTTTATAATTTATGATAAAAGAGCTTATTATTTCAAAGATGGAATAACAGAGAAAAAAATGTCAAAAGACTTAATTGATTATATTTCGACAAAAAAACAAATCGAAAAAATCAAAATAGGTTGTTTTATTAATTACATTTATTACTCAGGCGAAGAATTAGTTGAGTTAGCTATTGACCTTAATGATAATTCGTTATTTGATTTCAAAAAAAGGTATTTTCATTATTTAGATTATATAAGTGAAAAGTATGGGTCAATAGAAAAATACAGTGAAGTAAACGAAAATGAAAAATTAAGAAATAATTTATCCATTACACAAATTAAAGAAAGTATAAAAAACAATTACAAAAAATTTGAATTTAATTGTCCAAAAGACACAGCATTAGTTTTAAAAACTTTTATTAACCAAATAAAAGAGTCAACAAACACTTTTTCAAAAGAACAAGAAAAAAAATTACTTGATAAAATAGTAGTTAAATTAAATCCTTTTCAAAAAATTTACAAATCAGCAACTAATGATGAAAGCGGTCTGAGATATAAAGAACTAATAAACAAAGCAAAAATTGATGATAATGATTGCGAAAAAAAAATAGTTAAAATTATTGGTCATTATGATTTTGTATTATATAATAAAATTATAACAAATGATTTACTTGAAATATTGACTAATAAACAGTTTCAGGATTATAAAAATTATATTGATGTTCGCTTTCCAATTATTGATATTCCAAATTTATTTAAATCTAATCGATATGAATTTGGAAAAGAAATTTTATTAAGGGAAAAAATTATTTTAAAAGATGATGTAATTAGTTTTGAGAATTTTACAAATCAAATAATAGAACAATGTGGCTGCCCAATTGATGAATCTAAAAAACCAAAACGACTGAAGATTAATTAATGAACACAAACCTAATCAACAACTTCCTAACCCATCATTTCCCCAGTGTAGAAGGCGCACTTTTATTTGGAAGTTATATAACCAATCCAGAAAAAGCCAACGATGTAGATTTGATTTTAGTATGCGATAGTTTTGTATCTTCAAGCAGAGAATCTTATGTTTTCGAGAATGTAAAGTTCAATCCAATAAAGTTCAATCCATCACAAATTTTTGATATTCTGTCAAGAAATTATAAACAAGGCGATTTTTACAGAATTGTTTTTCAAGAAGGAATTGCATTTTTAGATAAAAACAAAGATATTGATTTTATTAAAAATTACATTTCGAAGTCCTATCCAAAAACAAGACAAAATGATTTAGCACTTGGTTTGAATGATGTTTTATTGACTTTGACAGAAAATACAACTTTTCTAAAAAAACAATTGCCACTAATTGAGTTCTATATGGTGGCAGCAGACACCATTTCGGGATTAATAGATTATTTTTTGATTACAAAAAATATTTTTCCGAACAAATCGCCAAAGTTAAAAAGCAGATTTGTAAACATAAATATGCCAATAGAAAACGAGAGAATTCAAAATCTTGTAAATTATTCTCAAGATAATAATCAAGAAAAATTTTATTTGGAATTGATTCTTTTAGTTAATGATTATAACATTCCAATTGACGGTAAATATTCAAACGATTTAATTCTCGACGATTATTCGCAACCGCAATTGGTTTTGTACATCGAAAATCTATTTAGTTTTCAAGAAATAAAAGAAATAATTTCTAAAATAAAATCAGAAAATAATCAAGTTGAATTTCATATTTATCAAGTCGATGAGGAAAATCAAGAAAAAGTGGGTTGTTATATTATTTTTGAAAATAATGATTTAATTTTTGAGAAAAATAAACAACTTTGGATTGATTTCATCAGAATTAATTTTTCGAAATTTCAATATACTTTTCCATACAACAATTTGTTTTGTTATCCTGAAATAAAATTTTTGGGAAAAACTAACGAAAAAAATGTCAATGAACTTTTGATACAATCTGCTAATTTCATTCAAAACAATTCGTTTACTAAAGAAATATTCTTGGCAAGTTATTTGAAAAATTATGTTTCAAAAACAAATCTAAAAATCGAAGATGTTTATCATTTTTATCTTGGAAAACTAAATACCAAAAGTCGTTCTTCTAATTATTTCAATAATAAAATCAAAGAAACCGAAGCCAATTTTTTTGATGCAAATAAAAGCAACGAGCAAAAATTGATTTCAATTTTTGAGTCTATCCAAAAGCAAACTTTCGAAATAGATTTTAAAGTAATTCAAAACACACCAATTTGGATTCATTTTCAGGTTATTGACCGTTTAATTAGCACACTTTTAAAAAACGATGTGGAAAAATTGTTTTACATCAATTGTTACAAAAAATCATTAAATGTATAAATTCCCCAATTACATTCAACTGGACAGCAAAGATTGTGGTCCAACTTGTATTCAAATAATTGCAAAACATTACGGAAAGTTTCTATCGCTTCAAGATATAAACGAATATTCGGCAGTTTCTAAAGAAGGACTTTCTCTGCACGAATTAGGGTTAACTGCCGAAAGATTAGGGTTGAAATCTTTAGCAATAAAAGCCAAGTTATCCCATTTGTTAGACGATATTCCTTTGCCGTGCGTGGCGCATTGGAAAAACAAACATTACGTTGTAATTTATAAAGTTACAAAAAATGAAATTTATGTTTCTGACCCGCAACTTGGTTATGTGAATTATAGTTATCAAGAATTTTTGAAAGATTGGATTAAACCAAGTGAAGAAAATCCCGATAAAGGAGTTTTGTTGTTACTCGAACCAACTGATAAATTTAATGATATAAAACCATCGGCGAATCCGTCAAAAATATATGCTTTCAATTATTTTATCAGTCATTTAAAACCATACAAAACCCAAGCAATTCAATTGCTTTTAACAATGTTTGTCTTGACATTGCTACAAGCAGTTTTGCCGTTTATAACCCAATCTATTGTCGATACTGGAATTACAGCCAAAGATTTCAGTTTTATTTTTTTGTTACTAATTGCAAATATTGTTCTGGTAGTTAGTGCGAGTTTGGGCAATTGGATTCGGCAATCGATTAACATTCACATATCGTCAAGAATAAAAATTTCTATACTTTCTAACTACATTATCAAACTTTTGAAATTGCCATTAGCCTATTTTGAAAACAAATTAGTTGGCGACATTTTTCAACGAGCGTTGGATTATGATCGAATGGAAAGTTTTATTATGAATTCTGCTTTCAATATTATTC
>JAYVBR010000251.1:0-7482 GCA_043750395.1 Bacteroidota bacterium
TTTTATTCGATAGCGATGCTATCCAATAAAAAAAATCCAAAATCTGAAACAAAAATCTTAATTTTTCGCTTCAATCAAAAAAGTTTAAACCACTTCAAAGTAATTTTTTCTATTTCTAGCAAAGCGACTTTTAATTTTTTTGATTGTTTCTATGGAGTTAATTTTTTTACAAATCTGAAACTTTTAGGCACAACAAAAGTTTCAAATTATAATTTGGTTCATATTAATCAAGAAATAAATTGAATTTTTTTTTGATTTAGAAGTTCCAAGTGATAGAGAAAAGACAAAGTAATTGTTTTTGTGAATATTTTACATATACATTTTTTGTTTTAATAAATGATTATAAATAAGACTCATCAAATAAAAAATGTTAAAAAAGAAATAATTTTTTTTTCAAACTTATAAAAAATTTGATGCTCAAAAAGCTTTTGGAACATCAAATCAATTATTGTGCTAAAAATTATTTAAATAACGAATTTGTGACAAATCACTGATAACATTGATTGAATAGTTATAAAAACTGTTTTTTAATAATTGAATATAAATTAATTCTTTCTAGACGTTTTTTTGATTTTTAAGATTTAAAAAATAGTTACGTTTTTTTTAAATAAATATAATCCTTTAAATAATTTTATTTGTATTAAGAAACTATCTTTATAAAACTTATTTTAGCAAAATAATTTTTTTTTTAACTAACATAGAAAGATTTTAAATCATTTCAATTTATGAAAATCATCAAAAAAACACTTCTAATTCTAGTTTCGATAATAACAATTTTAGCGATTGCATTTTTCGCCTATTCGCAATATCAAAAACCAACTTATGAGGGCGAATTGCAGCTTAAAAATATTTCGAAAACCACCAATGTTTATTTTGATGATTTCGGCATTCCACACATTTATGCCGAAAACCAACACGATGCAATGGTCGCTTTAGGTTATGTTCACGCACAAGATCGATTGTGGCAAATGGAATTATTACGCCGAATTGCACCTGGACGATTGTCAGAAATATTTGGAACACGAGCCTTGAAGAACGATAAATTTTTCTCAGGTTTAGGAATCGACGAAGCATCAGAAAAAGCAGTTTTAGAAATCGACAAAAATAGCCAATCCTACAAAATGTCAATTGCTTATTTAAACGGTTTGAACCAATATCTCGAAAACGGAAAAACACCAATTGAGTTTTCTATACTTGGAATCGAAAAACAAAAATTCACATTAAAAGATGTTTATAATACGTTTGGATTTATGGCTTTTAGTTTTGCAATGGCTCAAAAAACCGATCCATTGTTGACCGATATTCGCAATCAATTTGGCTACAACTACCTGAAAGATTTAGGCGTAAATTACGAATACAATCCAACAAGATTAAAAATCACCAAGCAACAATCAGAACAATACATCGAAATCTCAAAATCAATCACCGAATTGATGGAAAAAGTACCGGTAGCACCTTTCATTGGAAGTAATTCGTGGGTAATTGGTGGACAAAAAACTAAATCGGGCAAAGTAATTTTTGCCAACGATCCACACATTGAATTTTCGCAACCAGGCACTTGGTTCGAAGCGCATATTTCTTGTCCCGATTTCGAAATTTATGGGTTTTATGTAGCTGGAACTCCATTTCCGCTATTAGGTCACAACCGAAATTATGCTTACGGAATGACAATGTTCGAAAACGACGATTGCGATTTATTTCAGGAAGAAACGAATCCAAACAATAGCAAACAATACAAGACTTCAACGGGTTTTTTAGATTACAAAACCAGAACAAAATTAATCAAAGTCAAAGACTCAACAACTGTAATTATTGATATAAAAGACACGCAACACGGACCAATAATCAATGATTTAATTGCTGATTTTAAGACTAAAAAACCAGTTGCGCTTTCGTGGATATTTACGCAGCAACCTGTCAAAGTTCTTGAATCGACTTATGGTTTGTGCCATTCGAAAAACATTGCTGAATTCGAAAATGCCGTTTTGAAATTATCTGCACCTGGACTAAATATTATGTATAGCGATGCCAAAAATAATGTCGCTTGGTTTACAACCGGAAAATTATATAAACTAGAAAAAGGGGTAAATCCTAATTTTATTTTGAATGGATCAAATGGAATTGACGACAAACGAACTTTTTTAGAAGCATCAGAAAATCCAAAATCAATTAATCCTAAAAATGGTTATGTTTATTCGTCGAACAATATGCCAGAAGACATTAACGGTTACGATTATCCGGGATATTATTTACCTGAGGATCGTGCCAAAAGAATTTCAAGTTTGCTAGATGCCAAATCTAATTGGGATAAAACTTCGGCAAGCCAAATGATTACTGATAATGTTTCATCGGTTGCGACCGATATTTCTAAAAACTTTATCTCTTATTTGAACAAAAAAAGCCTTTCGGCAAATGAGAATCAAGCAATAAAAATTCTCGAATCTTGGAAAGGTTCACACAATCTTAAAGATGTTGCACCAACAATTTATAACAAATGGATTTATTTTTACTTAAAAAATACATTCGAAGACGAATTAGGTAAAATTTCTTTCAATCAATTTTTGCAAACACATCTTGTAAAACAAATAATCTGCAATCAATCTAAAATCGAAAATTCGCCTTGGTGGGATAATTTATTGACCAAAAACAAAATCGAAAACCGTCAAGAAATTTTTAATTTATCATTGAAACAAGCCATTTTAAGTTTAGAAAAACAATTAGGAAAAGACATTAATACTTGGACTTGGAATCGGGTTCATAAACTAGATGTCAAACATCCGTTGTCAAATGTGGCATTACTAAAACCAATTTTTGGATTGAATATTTTTGATATTGCTGGGTCGAATGAGGTTATCAATAACAACATGTTCACTTATTCAGACGATGCGATTTATAAAGTTAAAGGCGGACCATCTTGCAGACGAATAATCGATTTCTCAGACATCGAAAACAGTTTTAACGTTTTGCCTACCGGAAATTCAGGCAATCCGTTTAGCGAACATTACAACGACCAAACCAAGTTATTTGTCGAAGATAAATTCCGAAAAATGATGTTAAACAAATTAGAAATTAAAAAAATATCTACGAAATTGGTTTTTAATCGATTTTAAACGCTTTTTGTCGTTATTTTTATTATTTTTATATTTTTTTTAATATGTTTATTTATTAAATCAAAGAATATGTTCTATTTTTGTAAAAAAACTTAATTTATACAAATGAAAATTTTTAATTTATGCAAAACCAATAGTTTATTGTTGATTATATTCTTTATATTCACTTTAAACTCCTTTTCAAATACTTTATTTGGAGGCATAGAAATTGGAAGCAAAGGTGTGAAAATTACAATTCTTGATGTTGAAAATGCAAAGAAAAACATTTTTACTTTAAAAGAATTCTGGACAGAAAATGTAGGGATTGCAAAAGGAATCTCGATTGATGGCAATCTTGCTTTAGCAGATATAGATGCAGCTTCTAAAATTGTTTTAGACAACTATCTTTTACTTTTAAGTAAATATAAAGTAGAAAATCAAAATATTTTTATTGTTGCTTCTTCTGGAGTTGGAATTGCGAATAATACTGATGTATTAGCAAATAAAATTAAAGAATTAACAAAAAAAGAACTAGATATTATTTCATCTAAACTCGAATCAAAATTGATGTTTCGTGGCAGTGTTACCAAAAAGTTATATTTAAATTCACTAATTTTAGACATTGGTGGCGGCAACACAAAAGGCGGATTTGTAGAATTAAAGAATGAAGATATTAATGTATTTTATCCATTTAATTTGAATTTAGGAACAGTTACTTTGACAGAAAAGATAACTAAAATAATGAAAGATAAAAATGATACTAATGAGTTTATAGACAAACTTTTTATGTACAACAACGAATTAGATAAACAAGTCAAAGAAATGTTTCTTGAACGTCCAGAATTTAAGGATAAAAGTAATATTTATATGTCAGGTGGTGCAGTTTGGGCATTTTTTGTTTTATCTGGAAATTTTCAAGTCGATAATTTTTCTGAATTTACTTATGAAGACGTTCAATATTACGACGCTGTTTTAAAAAATAATTTCAAAAAATTCACAGATTTATCAGAAGACAATAAAGAAGCTGCGAGAGTTTTAAAAACTTACAATCAAAAAAGTTTAATTGCCGCAAATGCAATATTTATGCGCTCTTTAGAAAATCTTACGGACTTAGATAATAAAAAATTATTTTTCGTAAAACAAGGTCAAATCGCTTGGTTACTTTCTTACGTTGCTGATTCCGCGAAAGGAGCAAAACCTATTTTCTAAATAAATCTAAACCTGTTTATAAATGAAATTAAAACTACTTTTTATTTTTTATTTTTTATTATTAAATAATATTACATTTTCTCAAGAATTGTATGGAGGAATTGAGATTGGTAGTCAAGGCATAAAATCTTCGATAATTAAAATTAAAAATCTTCAACTCGAAAGCTATGAATCGAAAGAATTTTGGACTACTAATATCGGTTTAGCAAAAAATCTCGGCAAAAATGGATTTTTAGAAGAAGATAAAATCGATGAAGCAGTTAAAATAGTTGTAGCTGATTTTGAAAGAATGCAAAATGAATTTAAAATCAATATTGGAAACATTTATATAGTCGCATCATCGGGTGTTAAAGTTGCAACAAATATTGAGACTTTGATTGATAAAGTTAGAGATGTTACAATGAAGAATGTGAATGTTGTGGCGATTGAAACTGAGTCTAAACTACTTTTAAGAGGTTGTGTTCCTCAAAAAAACTTCATGAATTCTTTAATTTTAGATTTTGGAGGCAATAATATTAAAGGTGGATTTGTACTTGAAAACAAAAACAAAAATTTCGCTTTCGCACCATTGAATTTAAAATTTGGAACCATTTCATTCTCTGAAATTCTGAACCAAAAATCTGGAAATAAATTAAAAATAGAACCTTACATCGAAGAAATTTTTAATTACATTCCTACTTTAGATAAGCAATTTATAGAAATGTTAAATCAAAATGATTTATGCAAGACCAAAGAAAATATTTATTTAACAGGTGGCGCTCCGTGGGCATTTTGTATGATGGATATTGAAGTAGTCAACGATGACTACAACCAATTTACTTTCTTGGATCTTCAGAATTATAATGCAACTTTAAAAAATAACTTTGAAAGTTATGAAAAACTTTCTGAAACCAATCCTAATGTTGCCAAGGTTTTAAAAACATACAACAGGAGACAACTTTTAGCCGCAAATGCACTATTAATGTCTGCTCTAGAAAACATTGGAAATCTTGAAACCAAGAAAATATATTACACAAAATATGGTCAAATTGGTTGGTTGATATCTTATGTATTAGATGCTGCTAGTGGTATCAAAATTCCTTATTAGTCCAATAAAAATTATAACTTTTTATTTATTTCTACATTTTTTTACTTCAAATTACAAATTCATCATAAAAATCTGTCTTTACTCACTATTACAAATGTGTTTATTATCGGCAATAAAATTCAATTCAACGATTTTTTTATTTATTTTACAATATTATTTATTTTTTCTAATGATTAATATTAATTTTGTCGACGAAATGCAACAATTAAAATTTAAAATGCATTTAATAGTATTATGAAATTAAAAAATAATATATTATTTATATTTTTATTTTTTTGTCTAAATAATGTTTTTTCTAACATTATATTCGGAGGAATCGAAATTGGTAGTAAAGGCGTCAAAATTACAATCCTTGATGTCGAAAGTGCCAAAAAAAACATCTTCACATTAAAAGAATTTTGGACAGTTAATGTAGGAATCGCAAAAGGAATATCAATTGACGGAAATCTGGCAGCAGACGATATTGATAAAGCTTGTAATGTTGTTTTCGAAAATTACACTAAACTATTGAATGAATATAAAATTGAGGATAAAAACATATTTATTGTAGCTTCCTCTGGTGTTGGAATTGCAAAAAACACCAATGCGCTTTTCGATAAAATAAAGAATTTAACCAACAAAGAAATTGAAGTAATTTCAGCCAAACTCGAAGCCAAGTTGATGTTTAGAGGTAGTATTGTGAAAAAATATTATTTGAATTCAATATTACTCGATATTGGTGGTGGTAATACGAAAGGTGGTTATGTTGAACTAAAAAACGAAGATATTAATGTTTTTTACCCTTTTAATTTGAACTTAGGAACGATTACATTGACTGAAAAAATCAATAAAGATTTAACTAACAACGACGATGTTGATACTTTTATAAATAAATTAGGCACCTTCGAACCAGTTTTAGATGCAGAAATAAAAAAAATGTATTTCGATCGACCAGAATACAAAGAAAAGAAAAATATTTACGTGAGTGGTGGTGCTTCGTGGGCATTTTTTACACTTTCAAATTTAATAGCAACCGAAAATTTTACAGAATTTAATTTCGAAGATGTTAAAATGTATGATTTAGTTCTTAAAAATAATTTTAAAAAATTTACCGACTTAAGTGTGAGTAACCAAGAAGTTGCTCGAGTTTTGAAAACTTATTCTCAAAAACATTTAATCGCTGCGAATACAATCTTATTGAATTCATTATCAAATTTGGGTGAACTCGAAAATAAAAAATTATATTTTGTAAAACAAGGACAAATTTCTTGGTTACTTTCTTATGTAGCTGATTCTGCGAAAGGTTCTAAAGTAATTTACTAAATAAATAATTTCATAGGAAAAGTCTCAGTTTGGGACTTTTTTTTGTTTAATAATCATCTAAATTGTCAATAATTTCGTTGGCTTTAACTTTGATTTTATACAATTCTTCTGGGTTCATTTTCCCTAACATATTCATCATCATTCCCATTCTTTGATTTCCTTTAAAATATTCCTTTTTTTCGTCAAGAAAATTCCAATACAAACTGTTGAACGGACAAGCTTTATCTCCAAATTTTTCTTTTACATTATAATAACAGTTTGTGCAATTGTTGCTCATTTTATTAATATAACTTCCTGATGAAACATAGGGTTTGGTGGCAATAATTCCTCCATCAGCATATTGGCTCATTCCACGAGTATTAGGCATTTCGACCCATTCAATCGCATCAATATAAACTCCTAAATACCACGCATCGACTTCGTCTGGATGAATTTGAGTTAATAAAGTAAAATTACCAATAACCATCAATCGCTGAATATGGTGCGCATAAGCATCGTCTAAACTTTGGTTAATTGCCTTTTCTAAACAATTCATTTTCGTTTTTCCAGTCCAGAAAAAATTTGGTAATTTATTGTTGTTTTGCAAATGATTTTTTTGAGCATAATTGGGCATTTCTTTCCAATAAATACAACGAATGTACTCGCGCCATCCTAAAATTTGGCGTACAAAACCTTCGACTTGAGAAATCGAAATTTCATCTTCGTTATTATGATAATGATTTACAACAGCATTCACAACTTCGCTTGGCGAAAGCATTTTCGAATTCATTGCAAATGACAATCTTGAATGGAATA
>JAYVBR010000252.1:0-3224 GCA_043750395.1 Bacteroidota bacterium
ACTATTTAAATTATTTAAAAGTCCAGAACTAATATCAATATTGCCTTTCAAAAATTGTGAATTATTTTTTTTAGAAGAAATGTTAACAATAGCTCCAATAAAGTCCACTCCATAAATTGATGAAGGATTGTTTATAACTTCTACTTTATCAATTTCAAAAACATTTAATTGCCCTATCTCATTACCTTTAACTCGAATACCGTCAATAAAAACTGTGCCAACAAGTGTGCCATTAACAATTGTTTCATTTGAATTCTTGTTATAAAAAATACTTGGTATTTTACTTAAAACATCAGCTGCTGTTGCATTTTTTATAAAATCATTTTTATTTATTTTATATATTGATTTGCCAGCAAAATGCCTAGTTTTATAGTCTGACTTTATTTCGACTTCTTTTAATTGTTCAATGTTTGAAAATTCCAAATCGATATCTAAAATTATCGTTTCATTAGTTAAAATAATTGATTGTTTAAATTCTTTATAAATTGGATTACTTACTCTTATGAATAAAGTATCATTTAATTTGTAATTTTGATTGCTAAATTTATATGAACCATTGCTATTAGAAATGGCATAATCACTTCCTTTTTTAAAATTTAATTCTATGATTACATCAGGTAAAAATTTATTTCTAGATTTAACCGTCCCAGAAAAATTAAAATTTTGTTGAGAATAACTAATTGAACTTAAAAGAAAAAAAAAGAAAAAATTTTTCTTAATAAACATATATTTTTGATTTTAAATAAATATTTAACATTTTAAAAAGACAATAGAATATAAAAAAATACTTTCCTGCTTTTACGCAGAAAAGTATTTGAATAAAATAATTGCTTCTAATTATCTGCGGTTTGTTTAGGAGGTGTTCTGCTTCCTGGATAATCAATTGTTGTGCCGTTTGCTTTTTTGATTGTTGCACAACAACCAGTGCTGCCAAAGCATTGAACCATTGCCTTTGAACTTAAAGTTCCAAATGTTGCAATTGTTACTCCGAACACTGCAACAACAAATTTAATTGTTTGTTTCATAATAAATAAATTAAAGTTAATAAAAATTTCCATCATATATATCTCGAGAATGTAAAAGATGCGTAATTAAAACTAAAAGCTATTATAATTTTATTTTTATCAATTATAACATTAGTAATATCCCTCGAATTAAAGTCAATGTAATTCAATTGAAAGCTTTCAATGTATTTGTTGTTTAATGTAGAATATTTATCAATAATAATTCTATCTTTAGAATTAATAGCCATTGAGAAAACATATATATGTTTGTTTTTAGAAAACAAACCTACATTTGAATAACCTTTTTCGTCATTACTATACCTAAATTCAATATTTTTTGTTGTAATAATTTTTGGTAATTTAGTTTCATCGTTAGTATTCAATTCATTTTCAATAAAACCAAGTTTATTAAAAAAGAAAATTTTAGAATACATTTCGAAATTATAAGTAATAGATTTCAAATTTTGTTCCCGAAAGCTACCTACGTATTGAAGGCGACTTTCCATATATGTCGATTTATCTTCAATTTTTAGAATCTTTGATTCAACAATATTTTGGTTAGATAAATCAATTACATAAAAGCCAGTTTTATAATTATTATTTTGAAATAACTCACCAAAACATAAATATTTCTTTGAATACTCATTCAAAGAAATCAATGTAAATATTTTTAGATTTTTTATAATTTCCGACTTGAAAATACCTGTTTTATAATTGAGAATACCAATTTTAGACTTATAACTAAAAATAATATCTGCTTGATTCACAGATAATATTTTTGCAGTTTCTGGCAATCTTACAAACTTATTTTGCTTATTCAAAAAATTAAAATCGCTAGTTAAAATTTTTATAATTTGTAATCCATTTTCTATGTTGTAGTTTTCAAATTCTCTAATTGAATCATTCGACGTAATTTTACAAATATATTCGTTTTTAGAACTTAGTCTTTTATAACTTTTATTGAAAATCAATATTTCATTTTTTGAAAATCTTCTTTTGAAGTTATTTTTTTGTTGTGAACTTGAATTCAAAAAATTTAAAACAATAATATTTACAATTATTGCAACAAAAACGGTAACCGTACCAACCAAAAACTTATTCTTCATTTTTCAAGAAATTAAATTGATACAAACAAAAAAACGAACCCAATATTAAACCAATATTGATATATAAATGATATTGGTATTGCAAACCGTTTAAAATACCACCACAGCCACAAACTTCATACAAACCCTTGAATCTTAAAAATGAAATGTAGGTAGTGAATATTAGCATTGTGAAGGTAAAAATTAATAATCCAATTTTTTTAAAGAATAATAACAAAATGACAATTACAAATTCTAACCCAATGACTACCCAAGAAAATATTTCAGCAAAATCTTCATTAAACAAACTTGTTTTCATTAGATTGGTTCGAAATGATTCTAGATTAACAAGTTTATTAGCAGCTGTATAACAAAAAAAGAAAATCAGAAATAAATAAATTATTTCGGCAAATGTTTTCAAGATTTTTGTTTTTTTACTCAGCATTTAAATTGTCGTATTTAAGGTATCTATGATTTTTAATTTTTACAAATATATAAATATTTTTAACAAATAGGCATATATGCTTATTTTATTTTTTCTGATATTCAAATATTTGTATGTGAGCAGAGAAATAGATAAAATATTTTTGATTGAGTTTGGTGAAAACTTAAAGAAATTACGCAAAGAGAAAGGAATTTCTCAGGCGCAATTAGCTTTTGAAGCCGATATTCAAATTTCTCAAATTAGTCGAATCGAACGAGGTTTGATTAATACTACAATTGGTAACGCTAAATTGTTATCTAAAATTTTAGATGTTTCAATTTTAAAGTTGTTTGAAGCTTAAATCACAATTCAATTAACATTTTTTAAAATTAATTAAACCCAAAACTGTAGCCAATTTATTACAAGAAAACTATTCGGTAACTAATCCTAATAATACAGCTCTAAAAAATCAAATTGTTGATTTAGAAAAACAAATCACGATTTTACTCGCTGAAAAAGAATTAATTAAGAAGTTGTTTGGCAAACAAATCTAAAATTATTGATTTTACCTTTTTATGTTATATATTTCTACAATTTATTTTTTAATTATTTCAAATATCGTGATTTTCAAAAAGCCTATCGCAATATTATTTTTGAACGAGAAGCTTACGCAAATGAAAAAAACCTTGACTATTTAAAATCAAGGTCTTT
>JAYVBR010000253.1:0-3220 GCA_043750395.1 Bacteroidota bacterium
AAAAGTACCAAACAGCCAAACATTATAATAGAAATTATGAATATTGGTAGCAAATCGTTTTTTGGTTTTCTATATTTTTTATCAAGTAAAAAAGAAATATGCCTAAAAACAAAACTAAAAACAAAAATAATCATAAAAAATTGAAAATAAATAATTGCTCTTTTTCCAGAAAAAACAGGAATAGCTACAAAAGGCAATATTGAACTAATTGCAACTAAAAACCATTTGTAATTTTGTAATAAATCAGCAATTTGATTTTTATCTCTTGGCAATTTAAAAAAACTATCAAAGTTGAAATTAATTTTTTTATTCATAAAATATGCAATTGATAATGTTGAAAAAAATGATAAAAAAATTGCAAATAATGAATGATAAAAAAACCTAATCGTTAGCGTGAAAAAATTTTTGACTATTACCAGAAAACTTAATTGAGATTGAAGATCATAGTTTACAGCTTTGATTCTAAACATATTTCCAGGAGCAGTCGAAATAAATAATAAACCCAATAAAACAGCAAAAAAAATTAAAATATTAAACATGAAATTAACTTTTTTAGCAATTAAAAAATCTAAAATCAAATGAATAATAATTAAAATTAAAATAGGTAACGAAAGATTTTGAGTTGAAGCTCCTACAACAAATGCAAAAATAAAAAAACAAATTTTAATCAACAAGTTACTCTTAGAATTTTGTAATTTTAAAAAAAAATAAGTAAAAATTGAACCTTGCAATAATGCAAAAGAATAGACACCGCCAGTTGCCCAATAAATTGTTTCGGAAAAATGATAATAAGCACCAAACCATAAAATTAAAATAATCATTAATGAAGCGAAAATTTTAGTTTTCGGATTACTAAATTGAAATTTTAATTCTAAATCCAAAATTAAAAAAGCAAAAAAACCACTTGTCAAAAAACACAAACTCCAAATAAAAACAATTAATTCAACAGGTAAATAAAGCAAGCAAAGACCTTGAACAAATGCTCCAGTTGATAAAAAACGACCATCCCAATTGTAATAACCTTTTATACAATTATCAATAAGACCGTTTTGTTTTAAATCAAGTAAATAAGCATAATCGTCGGAGTGATAAAAAGAATTTAAACTTAATAACAAGATTAAAGCAATATTAAGTATTGCAAAAAATATTAAATATATGATTTTTTTATTGTTTTTAAATTCGAAAGAACTCATTATTTATGATAGTTTGTTGAATGTTTTAGTTTAAATTAAAAATATATAGTTATTTGTCATTTTGACGAAGGAGAAATCACATTAGTTGCTCATAATATGTGATTTCTCCTTCGTCGAAATGATAAAAATGGTTTTTAGAAACCACATTATTACATAATATAATTTCAATTTTTAAGATAATTTTACTATTTTCGTACCAAATATAGGCATTAAAAAAAAATATGCAAGAAAATCCGATTGTTTCAATTATTTGCTTGTGCTTTAATCACAGTAATTTTGTTATAGAATGCTTAGAATCGATAAAAAATCAGACTTATAAAAATATTCAAGTTATTGTTATTGATGATTTTAGCAGTGACAATTCGGTAGAAACAATTACTCATTACTTAAAAGATTTTCCTGCAATTCAATTTATCAAAAATAAAATAAATCTAGGCAACACAAAGTCTTTTAACATTGGTTTGCAACTTGCAAAAGGCGAATTTATTATTGATCTAGCCACAGATGATGTTTTGTTGCCAAATTGTGTGGCATTGCAACTTGAAAAATTTTCTACAAGCAAATTTTCAAATCTCGGAATTGTTTATGGAAATGCTGAAAATATTTTAGAAAACGGACAACACGATTCTTATTATTTTGAAGTTGATGCTAATAAGAAAATCATTGAGCCAAGAGCAATTGGCGACATTTATGCAGCAATTATAGCTGGTAGTAATAGTTATTGTTCGGCTTCTGCAATGATAAAAAAATCAGTTTATGTTGACTTGAATGGCTATAACGAAAAGCTAGCTTACGAAGATTTAGACTTCTGGATCAGAACATCTAGAAAATACAACATTGATTATTTAGATGAAATATTAATGCAAAAACGAATTGTAAAAAACTCATTGGGCAATCAATTTTTCAAAAAAAATCATAAAATTAACGAATCTACTTATTTAATCTTGAAAAATACAATTAATTTAAACAAAAATAAAAAAGAAGATTTAGCATTGTTAAAAAGAGTTCATTATGAGATTTATAATTGTTATAAATCTAATCTTTATTGGTTATTATTTAAAAATATTTTGTTGAAAATTCATTTATTTTTTAGAATTAATTTTTTCTGAAGTTTTTAAATTTACTTTTGATTTTTAAATAAATAACATTCAAATCAATTCTTTTATTTAATTCTACAAATGAATTTACGAAAGATAATATCACCAAAGTTGAAAGCCCTAAATATAAAAACAAACCTTGAACTAAGCATATCAAACCACAAGCTAAAACACCAATTGTCAGACAATTAACAACCACTTTTATCGTGTTTTTTCTTAAAGAAAACTCAAATTTTTGTTTTAGAATTATTAAAACATAAACACCATAAATTACATAATTTATGAGCATTGCAAAACCAATTCCAATCAATCCAAAACAATAATACATCGAGATTGTTAATGAAACATTCAAGAAATCACTAAAAATTTCTTGTTTAAAATACAATTTATTTTCGCCTTTCGATAAAAATATAAATGCTAAAGGCCAAAGTACTGACTTAAGAATTATTGCCAATAATCCAGCTTTTAAAATTAAGATTACATTTAAAAAATCTTTAGAATATAAAATTGTAATAATTATTGGTGCCAAACAATAAAACAAAATTATTAACGGTGTAATTATTAAAAGTCCAATTTCGATTTGGTCGTTTACTAAAGATTTAACTTTTTTATTATCAGCCACAACCGATGTTAATCTTGGGTAAAAATCGGTTGACATTGCACCAAAAACCAATCCTACATAAGACAATAATAAAACGGTACTTACTTCGTAATATCCTAAAATAGCCAAGTCTGAATTGATTGATTTTAGATAAAATCGAATAATAAAATTACATATTTGCCCGAAAATCACATTTATTGACAATAAAAAACCAAGTTTCATTAATGGTTTAATTTGAAAAAATAATTCGTTGTAATTCAAATTATCTATTTTCGAGATTTCAATTTTTCGGGTGTAATAAATATTAACGAAAAGCCCAATTGCACTAG
>JAYVBR010000254.1:0-3213 GCA_043750395.1 Bacteroidota bacterium
TTAATTGCATTAGCAACTGAACCTTGTTGAGCATCACAATTTTGGATTGCATCATCAATATTTCCGCTTTTAATGTTTCCTTGAACTTTTTTCATGAAAGCATCTATGCTACCTTTACCAGCAGCTTTTGAAATCACCATAAAACGTTCAACAGAAAAAACAACAACCATTAATAACATACCAATCAAAACAGGAACAATTATTCCGCCTTTATAAACTTGACCCAACATGTTTAATGGATGTCCTTTTTCAGTATCTCCACCTTCAAAGTTATCAGTATTACCCATAATTACTTTCCAAACAAATATACCTACTAATAGACATCCTATTATTAGTATTCCTGTCATCATTCCACCTAAACCTGCACCTGAATCGTTGCTTTTTTTAACGTTTGCCATTTTACTTAATTTTAATTTTAGAGTTTTATTGATTTAATTTTTGGTTGTACATAAATTGTAGTGGCACAAATTTAATTTTTTAGTTCAAATAAAAAAACTTTTTTTGTGTTTTTTGATAATTATCTTAAAGAATAAAAAAACATAGTGTTGAATTTTAAGATTTAAATTGCATTAAAACTATCTTTAGAACTTATTTTAAACATTTCCTTAACAACTTTATCTATTAACGCAACTATAAGTGTATTTATTGTAAAAATACAAAAATATTTTTTTGTGTTAAGAATTACTAAAGATTTTTAAAATTTTAATATCTTGCGAATGCTTTTTGGCAAATAAAATAATTCAAAGAACTATACCTATATATAATGATTAAAAAAGACGATTTTATTTCGAAAATAAACGAAGGTTATACTTCGAAAGGTGCAACAATAACTTTAGGAGCAGCAATGCTTGATGGCGAAGCAATTCCAGAAGTTTCAATTAACATTCCATTAAAAACTATGAACCGCCACGGCTTAATTGCTGGTGCAACTGGAACCGGAAAAACCAAAACCATTCAAGTTTTATCGGAACAATTAGCGCAAAATGGTGTTCCAGTTTTAATGATGGACATAAAAGGTGACTTTTCTGGCATTGCAAAAGCTGGTGAATCGAAATCTTTTATTAGCGAAAGACATTCTAAAATTAATATTCCATTTGAACCAAAAGGTTTTTCAACTGAATTGATGACGCTTTCTGAGCAAGATGGCGTTCGATTGCGTGCTACTGTTTCGGAATTTGGTCCCGTTTTATTTTCAAGAATTTTAGATTTGAATGATACGCAATCTGGAGTAATTTCGGTAATTTTCAAATATTGCGATGATAATAAAATGCCCCTTTTGGATTTGAAAGACATCAAAAAAGTGATGAATTATATTACCGAAGAAGGCAAAGATGAAATTTCTGCTGTATATGGTAAAATATCTACATCAACAACTGGAACTATATTAAGGAAGATAATTGAACTAGAACAACAAGGAGCAGAAATATTTTTTGGTGAAAAATCATTCGAAATTGATGATTTAATGCGTTATGACGACAATGGTTTTGCTTACATTAACATAGTTCGCTTGACTGACATTCAAGATAAACCGAAGTTGTTTTCGACTTTTATGTTGAATTTATTAGCAGAAATTTATCAGAATATGCCCGAAAAAGGCGATTTAGATCAACCTGAATTGGTTATTTTTATTGATGAAGCGCACCTTATATTTAATGAAGCAAGCAAAACTTTGTTGGATCAAATAGAAACTATCATTAAACTAATTCGTTCTAAAGGCGTTGGTGTTTTCTTTATTACTCAAAACCCAATGGATATTCCCAAAGGCGTTTTGGCACAATTAGGATTGAAAATTCAACACGCTTTGCGAGCATTTACTGCCAATGACCGTCAAGCAATAAATCAAACTGCTGATAATTATCCTACATCTGAATTTTATAAAACCGAAGAATTATTGACTTCTTTAGGAATTGGCGAAGCATTAGTTACAGCATTAAACGAAAAAGGAATTCCGACACCACTCGCTGCAACAATGATGCGTGCGCCAGAAAGCAGAATGGATATTTTAACTCAAACCGAAATAGATGAAATCAATTTCAATTCTAAATTAGTCAAAAAATATGCCGAAGAAATTGATAGAGAAAGCGCCTATGAAATTTTGACTAAAAAAATAGTGGATATTTCTGCGCAAGTAGAAACTGAAGAAATCGAAAAACAAGAATCTAAAGAACCGAGTGTTTTGTCAACTGTTGGAAAATCGGTTACTAAAATAGTTACAAGTGCGAGTTTTATTCGTGGTGCTTTTAGCGTTTTAATGAAGGTTTTAAGGAAATAAAAACAAGAACAAAGAAAAAAGGATAAATAAAATTGATTTAAAATTAATTTTTTCAAATGAATTATAACGAGATCATTGGAACAATTGAAGTAGGATTAATTCTAATCACCTATTTTTTGAATATTTTTTCATTAATTGAAAAAGACCGAAAACTATATCTAGCAATGAATATTTTAGGTGCAGGTTTGGCTTGTTATGCTTCTTTACTTATCAATTACAAACCATTTATAATTTAGGAAGGAACTTGTGCAATTGTGAGAATATTTGGTTTTTATAAAAGTTTTTAGAGAAAGAAAATAGATTAATAAATGAGATTGCTTCGTGCCTCGTAATGACAAATTGAAAATGAAAAAATACACTTTACAAAACAATCCATTTATTGTTCCAACAACCGATGGTAAAATCATAAAAGAACACCACGGAAACGCAACTACAAACAATCCAGATATTTCGATTGCACACATGATTGCACCACCACATTGGGCTGAACCGTTTCAAACGCCAGAATTCGAAGAATATACTTTTATTATTTCTGGCAAAAAACAATTTATTATCGACGATAAAATCATTATTTTAGAAGCGGGTCAATCAATAAAAATTGAAGCCAATACTCGTGTTCAATACTCCAATCCGTTTGACGAAACTTGCGAATATATTGCCGTTTGCAAACCAGCGTTCGATTTTATGAAAGTGCACCGAGAAGAATAAAATTCATTTAATAATAGAAAATATCATTTTTTTTTAATAGTATTGTACCTTTATAATTCTATTAAATTTTGAAAACTAAAACTTCCCAGAAATATTATTTTAAATTTTTAAGTGTCTTAATACTAATTTTATTATTCATATCTTGTAATGAAAAAAGTAATCTTACCGCCGAAGAATCGAATTATCTAAAAACAAAACCAGAACTTAAAGTTGCAGTTTTTCCATATTATGCA
>JAYVBR010000255.1:0-7429 GCA_043750395.1 Bacteroidota bacterium
ATACATTCAACCGACATTCCGTGAAATTCGAAAAGTGGCGCTTTCCAAGTACTATCTCGTTTTGCCAAATAGTCGTTCACGGTTACCAAATGCACACCATTTCCAGTCAAAGCATTCAAATATAATGGCAAAGTTGCTACCAAAGTTTTACCTTCACCAGTTTGCATTTCAGAAATTTTTCCTTCGTGCAGTACAATTCCACCAATAAGTTGCACATCATAATGCACCATATCCCAAGTGATTTCTTTTCCAGCTGCATTCCAAGAATTTGCCCAAACGGCAGTATCGCCAACTAAATTTATATATGATTTTTCTGCCGATAATAATCTGTCTTTTTCGGTTGCTTGAACAACAATTTGAGTATTATTTTTAAAACGATTGGCAGTTTCTTTAATAACAGCAAATGCCTCTGGAAGAATTTCAAGCAAAGTTTTTTCAGAAATTTCGTAAGCTTCTTTTTCCAAAGCATCGATTGCGTTATACAAATCTTCGCGAGCATCGACATCGGCAATTGCTTCAACTTCGATTTTTAAAGCTTCAATTTTTGAATCTTTTTCTGAACGAGCTTGCTTAATTCTTGCTTTGAATTCGCCAGTTTTAGCTCGAAGTTGATCGTGCGAAAGTGCTGCAATTGTTGCTTCAAGAGCTTTTATTTTGATGATATAGGGTTGTGTAGCTTTTACATCTTTTTGAGATTTATCGCCAACAAAAACTTTAATAATGCTATTTATGAAACTCATTTTAATTTAGGAATTACGAATTACGAATTAGGATTTGATACTATACCAAAACATTAATTGTAATTATTATTTTTATATTATTTTAGGTTTTATTCAATATATAATGTTGAGACTGCAAAAATAAACAAAAAAAAAGCCTCTTTGGAGACTTTTCAATTGATTTATTTTTTAATATTCGTCCTCGTTCCAAAGATAATCTTCGTCAGTTGGATAATCTGGCCAAATCTCTTCCATTGATTCGTATATTTCGCCTTCATCTTCTATTGATTGTAGATTTTCTACAACTTCTAATGGTGCTCCAGCTCTTATTGCGTAGTCAATTAATTCGTCTTTGTTGGCTGGCCAAGGTGCATCACTTAAATACGATGCTAATTCTAATGTCCAATACATCTTATTTAGATTTTAATTTTGTGCAAAAATAATTTTTTTATTGAAATGTACAAGTTTTTTAAGACTTATTTTTGATATGTGTAAGAACTTATTGATTGAAGATTCTTGATTAACAATTTTTGATTTCAGAATATTGAGAAATCTAAAATCTGAAATCGTTAATCTACATTCTAAAATCACTTTCTAGGTATCCACTTCACTTCGTTAGCTTTTAAATCAGATGACAACTTTCGTGCCAATACAAAAAGATAGTCAGAAAGTCGGTTCAAGTATTTAACAGCCATTTCATCAATAGGTTCCTCGTGGCTTAGTGAAACTGCCAATCTCTCTGCACGACGACAAACGCAGCGTGCAAGGTGACAATATGACACAGTTGTGTGTCCGCCTGGCAATACGAAATGGGTCATTTGCGGCAGAGAATCTTCCATTGTGTCGATTTCTTTCTCAAGTAATTCAATATCCGATTCTATTATTCCTAGATTTTTTAATCGCTTTTCACCGTTTTTTAATACTTCTTTTTCTTGTGGCGTTGCAAGAATTGCTCCAACTGTAAAAAGTCTGTCTTGAATTTCGATTAATACTTCTTTGTAATTTTGATTCATTTGCTGATCGCGAATTAATCCTATGTAAGAATTTAATTCGTCAACTGTTCCATAACTTTCGATTCTAATATTATCTTTTGGAACTCTTTGTCCTCCAAATAATGCAGTTGTGCCACTGTCGCCAGTTTTGGTATATACTTTCATTTTTTAATTTAGGAATTTGGATTTATTGATTTAATCTATTGAAACAAATTTAGTTTATAGTTTCGATATTTCGATTTTTTGATTCGATTTTTTTTAAATTAATTCTAGAATCGATTCTATAAATTTATCAATCGAACCTTCTGCTAAATTAAAATACAAATCAGGTTCAAGGCATTCTACTTCCATCAAGTGCAATTCGTTATCGATGATTATTCCGTCAACTCTGCAATACAATAAATCTTCTGAAAATGTGTTTACGATTTTTTGTGCTTTTTTTATAATTTCTGAATCGGCTTTTATTAATGTATAAATACCACCAAATTGCTGTTGGATTCTGAAATCTCCATTAACAGCTTGTTTATTTACAGCGTGAGAGAATTTTTTATTAAAAAATATAAACGATGTTTCTCCTAAAGTTTTGATTTCGGACATAAATTCTTGCAAAAGCAATTCTTTTTCCGATGCAATCGAAATATATTGTTGATTAATTTGATTAATATCTGTAACATCAAATAATTCTGTTTGGTACGAACCACCAGAATAAGCGGGTTTTATAACTGCTTTTTGCCAATGATTTGGTATAATTGATGAAAGATTTAGATTTTCGGTTTTATTAATAAATACTGTTGGTAATATTTTTATTCCTTGTTTTTCGAAATCTTGCAAATAAAATTTATGTTTGTTTTGATTAATTATTGAAATCGAGTTCAAGGTCTTAATACCAAGTTTTTCGATTTTTTCGAGCCACAAATCAAATTCAATTTGTTTTTCGTAATAATCCCATGTATTTCTAAAAATTAGAAGATCAAATTTTTTCCAGTCTATTGATTTATCATCCCAAATAACTGGAGTAGCTTGGATATTATGACCGGCTAAAGCTGGTATCAATAATTGGTCTGAGGTAGTTAGATGTGGTAAATTTTTGCAAGTTAATAGTGCTATTTTCATTTTAATATATTGAATCAATTATATAGTGAATATTTTGAAAACAAAAAAGCTACTTTCTTTCGAAAATAGCTTTTATATAAGTATAATATGTTTATTATTTCTTTTTCAAGAATTCATCAACCAATTCTGGTTGCATAATACTTTCAACGAAAGTGTAAGCTCCAGTTTTCGGAGACTTTACCATTTTGATTGCTTTGGACAATCTTTTTGATGCTGTTTGTAACGATGCTACAGTTTTCTTTGCCATGACTAATTTATATTATTTGAAATTTTACAAAATAAAAATTCCTAATTATTATTTAATTTCTTTGTGAACAGTTACACGCTTCAAGATTGGATTAAATTTTTTAATCTCTAATCTATCTGGAGTATTTTTTTTGTTTTTTGTTGTTATATAACGAGAAGTTCCAGCTACACCAGTTGTTTTGTGTTCTGTACATTCTAAAATTACCTGAATTCTATTGCCTTTCTTTGCCATCTTGCTTTTTGTTTATTATCTTCGGAAAAGATTATTTAATAAATCCTGCTGTTTGCGCTTTTTTCAAAACTGCAGCAATTCCATTTTTATTGATTGTTTTAATTGTAGATGCAGCTACTCTTAGAGTAATCCATCTGTCTTCTTCCGGAAGATAAAAACGCTTTTTAACTAAGTTAACAGAGAATTTTCTCTTAGTTTTATTCATAGCGTGAGATACGTTGTTTCCAACCATTGCTCTTTTACCTGTAAGTTCACAAACTCTTGACATTATATCTTGTATTTTTCGTTATTCAAAATCAGGGTGCAAAGAAAGTAAAAATAAACGTAGTTACAAAACTTTTATTGCACATTTTTTAAAATTTCTTTTAATGTTATTTCAAGTGCTTTATTTACTGTTCTATCTATCACTTTTTCACGTGGTTGACCAAAACTAAATTCTTGAACAATTACCTCTTTTGGTGTTGCAAGTGCGATAAAAACTGTTCCAAGATTGGCATTTTCATCTCCTTTTGATGGACCAGCGTTTCCTGTTGTGGCAATTGCATAATCGGTTTTCATCATTTTTAGAATGTTGATTGCCATTTGTTTTGCAACATTGGCGCTAACAACCGAGTTTTCATCGATAAATGTTTGTGGAATACCCAAAATATCAACTTTTGCTTGGGTTGCATAACTCACAATGCTTCCTTTAAAATATTTAGAACTTCCCGCAACCGACGAAATTACTTGAGCAATTTTGCCACCAGTGCAACTTTCTGCTGTCGATATAGTTAAGTTTTTCTGTGATAATAATCGACCAACAATGACTTCGATAGTTTCATCGTCAGCGAAACCTACAATTATTTCTCCTATTATTTTGGTTAACGAAACCACTAACTCTTCGATTGTATTTTCTAGCAATTCTTTGTCTGTTCCTCGAGCTGATAATCTTAATCGAACGCGTCCTGGACTCGGCAAATAGGCAAGTTTTATGAAACTTGGCAAGTTATTTTCCCAATTTTCGATACGTTCGGCAATTATGCTTTCGCCTTGTCCGTAGGTTAAAATTGTTTTATGTAAAATGTATGGTCGTGCGTATTCTTTAACGATTTTTGGAATAATTTCGTTTGCTAAAATACTTTTCATTTCATAAGGAACGCCTGGCAAAGAAATGAAAACCGTATTTTCTTTCTTGATCCACATTCCTGGTGCTGTGCCAACTGAATTATGCAGAACTTGACAAGTCGATGGCACAAGTGCTTGGTCTTTATTGACTTGCGATGCTGGTATTTTTAAAACTTTTTCGAATAATGCAACAATATGGTCTTCGACTGCTTGATTTCGTATTAATTTATCATTGAAATATTCGCAAATTGTATGTTTGGTAATATCGTCTTTTGTTGGGCCAAGTCCGCCAGTAATAATGACTAAATCGACTTGATTTTGAAGTTTTGCAAATGTTTCGAGAATGTGATTTTTATTATCAGAAATC
Source organism: Bacteroidota bacterium (assembly GCA_043750395.1). Classification (GTDB taxonomy): domain Bacteria; phylum Bacteroidota; class Bacteroidia; order Flavobacteriales; family Flavobacteriaceae; genus Flavobacterium. The sequence goes on from JAYVBR010000255.1 coordinate 4,774, forward strand.
GAAATTATTTCGCAAATTTCAATTCCAATTTTGTCCAATGCACTGGCAATAAATCCAGAATTGGTATCGGTTATTTGACCAATTAAAATTTCGTCGCCGATTGTTACAATAGTTGCTTTCAAAGTTTTTATTAATGGATTAGGATTTTCAGGTTTTGGATTCTAAAAAATCTAATTATTATTAATTTTTAAAGAACCAGTAAAGATGCATTGTTGTGCATCTTTACTAAAAAATAAAGTTAAAGTTTAAAATCTTTAGTGATTTCTTTAACTGCATTATCAACTTGCAGTTTGATACTTTTATAGGTTTCTTTAATTTCTTTACGTTTGCCTTCTTTTTTTGCCCAAGCTTCGACCAATAGTATTTCTTCGAAAGCAACATTCATTCCCATTAAATCTAAAGTTGGTTTAATTTTATGTGAAAAAGCGTGTGCTTTTTTATAATCTTTTTCTTCGATTCCGACTTTGACTTCTTTAAGATCCTCCGGAATTTCGGTCAGAAACAAATCGATAATTTGCATAACAAATTCGTTATCGCCATCGGATAATGCGTGAACTTTTGATAGATTGTAGTGTAAAGCCATTATTTAACTTGTATTCTAAATAGTTTATTTCCTTCTAAAAAGCCTTCAAGAACATCGTTTTCTGAAACTTTGGCTACGCCAGATGGTGTCCCTGTAAAAATTATATCTCCAATTTTTAATGTAAAATACTGAGAAACATAAGCAATTAGTTCGTCGATTTTCCACATCATATATAAGGTAGAAGATTTTTGAACTGATTTTCCGTTATTGAATAGTTCAAAATTAAGGTTTTCTAATGAATTAAAATCAGTTTTCATCATAAAATCTCCAATTACTGCCGAACCGTCGAATGCTTTGGCTTTTTCCCAAGGCAATCCTTTGGCTTTTAGTTTGTCTTGCAAATCTCTGGCGGTAAAGTCGATTCCTACACTAATTTCATCATAATATTTATGAGCAAACTTGGTGTCTATGTATTTTCCGACTTTATTTATTTTGATAATAATCTCGATTTCGTGATGAATTTCGTCAGAAAATTCTGGAATCACAAACGGATGTTGCTTCAATAAAACTGCCGAATCGGGTTTCATAAAAACAACTGGCTCAGTTGGTCGTTCGTTGTTTAATTCGGCTATATGTTTTGGGTAATTTCGCCCAATACAGATTATTTTCATTATTTTAGGTTTCAGGTTTGCTTTGCCAATTCTCTCTTTCAGGCTCGTGTCAGGGTTCAAGTTTCAAATGTTTTGAATTCAATTTCCTGAATTTGCCATCTGAAATCTGCCATCTAAAATCTACTTTGTATTCATCTTTCTTAACTTAATTGCTGTTAAAACTTTTTTGGTATATAACGGAAAATCAGCGTTTTGAATCCAACTGAAATAACCTGGTTCGGTTTCAAGCACTTTGTTTACTTTGGCACCTTTGTGTTTTCCGAAAGTGAAAATTTCTTCGTTGTCTTTGTCAAAAGCAATCATTCCTGCGAAATCGGCGATTTTTTTGCGTGTCGTATATTCAGAAAGCGTTTTCATATCGTTTTCTAAATCTGGATAACGGTCTAATTGTGCTTTTAGAATTTCGTAGGTTGCATTGGTGTCGGCTTCGGCAGTATGGGCGTTTTCTAGAGCATTTCCAGTATAGAATTTTAATGCTGCTGATAATGTTCGTTCTTCTTTTTTATGAAAAATGGTTTGAATATCGACCGAAACTTTGTTTTTCATATCGAAATCTACGCCTGCACGAAGCAATTCTTCTGCCAATAATGGAATATCGAATCTGTCAGAATTGAAACCTGCCAAATCTGAATCTTTTATCATATTGTAAACTTGACTTGCCAACTCGTTGAATGTTGGTTCGTTAGCTACTTTTTCGTTGGTGATTCCGTGAACTAAAGTAGTTTCATAAGGAATTGGAATCGTTGGATTCACGAGCCAAGTTTTGCTTTCTTTGTTTCCGTTTGGAAAAACTTTTAGTATCGATATTTCTACAATTCTGTCTTTTCCGATATCGATTCCTGTGGTTTCAAGGTCAAAAAAGCAAATTGGGCGTGTAAGGTTTAATTCCATTTATTTTATTAAAGTGGTCAGTGTTCAGTTTTTAGTATTCAGTTATTTTTTTATGTAGAAAACGGTGTCAATAAAATATAATATTCCGTTTTGTGTTAATACATTTTCATCGTGCAAATCTTCTAGAATAATTCCTAATTCAGGATTGAAATAATCATTATTTCTGGTATTTTGAAAGCCGTTATTTATCATAAATTCTTTTACTTTTGATAAGTCAGTTTTTTGGTTTGCTTTTACAAAATTCTGAATTACAACAGCATATAAAATATTTTCATTGCTATAAAATCCTTTTAATTCATAAGAAGTATCAGAAAAAAAATAATTATTCAACAATAAATTAGTAAAATAATCTTGCCAACTTTCATAATAAATAGAATCGTTTAATTTCCAAACGTGAAAGTTGTCTTTTAGATAAACTTTTTGTTCGGCTCCTTCCGATAAATAGCAATTTATGTCAATATCATTAACCCATAAATTATTATCATTTATATATTCAATTAATCTCTTTTCTTCTTCGTTTTTGTTGTGCTTATGCTTTGCAACCACAAAACTTGTTTCTTGGCTTCGGCTA
>JAYVBR010000256.1:0-3200 GCA_043750395.1 Bacteroidota bacterium
TGGCTTTCGGAATGTTGGTTTTGTAATTGCAATGTTCAGTCAATTCGGAAAGATTTGTGTGTACTTTTCCCGAACTTCAACAAGCCACAAGACGTTAGCAGTCATTTTACCGCAACGCACTAAAAACCGAACTTAAACAAGAAAATATAAAAATTGAGAATATTAATTGATACAAACATTCTGATAAATCTTGAAGACAATAAAGTCATAGATAAACAGTTTTCAGAATTTTACAGATTAGCAATTACAAACAATTGTCAAGTATTGTATCATCCAAAAGCAATTCCTGTCGATATTAGCCGTGACAAAAATTCTGACCGAAAAGAAATCATAAAATCTAAACTCGATAAATACGAAAAACTTAAAGATTTTTCTGAACCAACCGTTGAATTTACAAAACACATTGGAAGCAAAAAAATAAATGATGAAATTGATAATAAGCAACTTTACCAATTATCTAAGGGTTATGTAGATGTTTTTGTAACTCAAGATAGAGGAATTCATAACAATGCAAAAAAAATTGGAATTCAAGAAAAGGTTTTAGATGTTGACCAAATTTTATATTTGCTTGAAGAACAGTTTACAATTAAAATTCCAACTCATCCAATACTAAAGGAACATAGTATTAGAGATATAGAAAGTAAATTTAGTTCAAGTTTTTTCGATAGTTTGCGTGAAGATTACGGAATAAAAGAATTTAATCTTTGGCTTGCAAAATGCGCCACCAAAAACAGAAAATGTTACACATTAATTGTAGAAGATGAATTGCAAGCAATTCTAATTTACAATTCAGAAACTGTCGAAGATCATAAATTATTGGATATTTTCGAGAAAGCGTTAAAAATCTGCACATTCAAAGTTTCCGACACAGCATTTGGAATTAAACTTGGAGAATTATTTCTTCACAAAATGTTTGAATATTGCATTAATCAAAAATTAAATTTCCTATATTTAACTGTTTATGAAAAACAAGAACATTTAATAAAACTTTTAGAAACCTTCGGTTTCTATAAAGTTGAGTTTTTGAATAAACAAGGTTTCATAGAAATTCAAATGATAAAATGTTTGAAAAAAACGAAATTATTATCTACAGAAAACACAATCAATAATCATCCTTTTTATTTCGACAATAAAACAATTTCAAAATTTGCAATTCCGATAAGACCAGACTATTACGAAAAACTTTTCAAAGATGGTAAACTTCGTGAACCAACTTTATTTGACACTTCGCCAGATAGTGTGAATGAAATTCAAGGAAACACAATTATTAAGGCATATATATCAAATTCTAAAATTAAAAATCTTCAAAAAGGAGATTTACTGTTTTTTTATTCTTCAAAAACAAATCAAGAAATAGAACCAGTTGGAATTTTAGAAACAATCCAAATTGTGAAAGATTTTGATGAACTTTGGAAATTAGTCGGTAAAAAGACTGTATTTTCGCAACAAGATTTATTAAAAAAATTAAATGAAAAGAAAGAATTTAACGTTATCACATTTAGACTAATTACTTACTTGAAAAAGAAAGTGAAATTGACTAAAATAAAGGAAATGAAAAGTTTTAAAAATAAAATACAAACTATTACAAAAATATCGGAAACCGATTATCAAGAACTGAAAAATGAAGGATACTTTGACAAGCGTTATATTATCGATTAAACCAATTTATGCGCAAGCAATAATTGCAGGAACGAAAAAAGTTGAGTTTCGTAAAAAAATTTTCAAACGAGAAGTTGAAAAGATTTTTATTTACTCATCGATGCCAAAGAAAATGATGCTTGGTTATTTTACAATTTTAGACATTGTGGAAGATACACCAACAAACTTATGGAACGAATTTAGAGAAGTTGGAGGAATATCTGAAAAGGATTTTTTCGATTATTATAAAAACGTTGAAAAAGGTTTTTCAATAAAAATTAACGAAGTTGTAAAATTTGATAAAGAAATTGAGCCAGAAGATTTTATAGAAGAATTCTGTGCACCACAATCCTACATCTACATAGAAGAAAAAACGACTGCTAACAGCGGTTTTAAGAAATTGGGGTTTTAGTCTTGAACTTACACATTGTTTTGTACTTTTGTGGTCAGTGATTAACCGAAGTTTAGGCTTACCAAATCCCCAACTTCTTAAAGCCACGAGACGTTGTGCGAAAATTAAAAAAAACGTCGTGGATAAAAATACTTGTATAAATTTGCTTAATTTTGCATAGTAAATTATAATAATTATGAGTAAGAAATTAATCAGATTTGATTGGGCAATAAAAAGACTTTTAAGAAACAAGGTAAACTTTGGAGTTTTAGAAGGTTTTTTAAGCGAACTTTTGTTTGAAAACATTCAAATTCAAGAAATTTTAGAAAGCGAAGGAAACCAAGAAAACGAAGAAGATAAATTCAATCGTGTTGATATTCTAACTAAAAACTCAAAAAATGAATTAATTATAATAGAAATTCAAAGCACATACGAGATAGATTACTTTCACAGAATGGCATATGGAGTTTCTAAAAGTATTGCTGAAAATTTATCTTTAGGTCAAAAATATTCTGAAATTAAGAAAATAATATCTGTAAATATTGTTTACTTTGACTTAGGACAAGGAGAAGATTACATTTATAAAGGTAAAACAGATTTCAAAGGATTGCACAAAAATGATATTTTAGATTTATCTTCAAAACAGAAAACCACTTTCCTAAAAGAAAGTGTTTCTGACATATTTCCAGAATTTTACTTGCTAAAAGTAAATCAATTTAATGATGTAGCAAAAGACACTTTAGACGAGTGGATTTACTTTTTAAAAAATAGCGAAGTAAAAGACGAATTTAAAGCTAAAGGCTTGAAACAGGCTGGAGAAGTTCTAGACATTATGAGACTTGAAAATGATGATAAATATGGTTACAATAGATATTTAGATTCATTACATTTAAAAGCAAGTGAAATTTATTCTTTACAAACAGAAGCAGAATTTAAAGTGCGTGATGAGGAAAAAGTTGAAATTGCTACAAAGTTAATTGAACTTGGATTAGATTCATCTTTAATTTTGAAAAGTACAGGTTTGACAATTGAAAAAATTGAGGAATTAAGAAACAATCAAAAAAAATAATCTTCGCACAACAGCGGTTTGGCGCAATTGGGGTTTTAGGCAAACTTTAAAGTTGGTTTTGTACTTGGAAGTTGGTTTTTTAATCGATACATTTGGCTAACC
>JAYVBR010000257.1:0-3200 GCA_043750395.1 Bacteroidota bacterium
CTGAGATAAATCATAAATTTCTTGAATATTAAACGATCCTGTTGCACCATAAACCAAACATATTCCAAATAAAATTATTCCCGATGCAAATGATCCCATTAAGAAATATTTCATTCCTGCTTCGTTGCTTTTTAAACTCAAACGATTGCTTGCCGCAAGAATGTATAATGAAATAGATAAAACTTCGATTCCTAAGAAAAACATTGCCAAATTTCCGAAAGAAACCATTGCAATTGCTCCTGAAAGCAAGAAAACTTTAATTGCAATAAAATCTGAGATTTTGGTTTCGTGATTTTTATAAACATCGTGACCCAAAGCCACTAAAAAAATCGTAAGAATTATAAAAAGTCCAGAAAAAGCAACCGAAAAATTATTGACAACAATCATCGAATTGTAATAACTTGAAGGATAATCAAACTCAGAAATATTCAGTCCAAAAATTGCCAATAGCCCAATAATTGTGATTGGTACAATTGCTTTTCTGGCATTGAAAATTTCAAATACTAGACATAAAACCCCTAGTCCGATTGTTGCTATTAATGTGTTCATTATGTTTTATTAAATATAAAATATTCTTAATTCCTGCTTTATTTTTTAAAATAAATGTTATTTTTGTAACTACTTAAGCGTTTAGGACGTTTTGAGTAGGTATGCTTCGTGCTTCATAACTCGTGAGTTTTTTTTAAAGCCATCAATTTAAATTGTTGGCTTTAATTTTATACATCGTATGAAAAACCAACCGATTTAGTTTATTTTTCTTTTTACTTGTTATTAATCTTACTTCTTTCACAACGAAAATTCTATCTTTTATTCTTTTTTAAATTGTAAAATTGGATTTTTTGAGTGGTTGCTCACACCAATATTTTTAATTGAATCCGCATTCAAACAAACATCAATCATTGTTACGAAAACCTCTTTTTCAACTGCAACTTGACCTCTTTTTGCTTCAGAAATTGGTCTTCCGTGCTTTTCTAAAGTATGCATTATTCCAAAATTATCTATATTTATCCAAAAACCAGATAAATCTAAATTTGTTTCAATAAATATTCTTGTAACCAATGATTCTGGAATTTCTAATAAATCTAATTTTCTGTGAAATGGTTCAAAATTATTCAAACACTCATCATACAAATCATTGATTTCAGCTCTTAAATCATCAATCATATTTTAAAACTGACGATTTATAACGTTCAAAACAACTTCTAAACTAGGTTTTATAAACTCTACAATTGGTTTTGGATACAATCCGAAAAACAACAAAAACCCAATTATTACAACCAAAATTATTCCTTCGTTTAATGATATATCTTTAAAAAATTTAGCATTTGTTTCGCCTAACATTACGTGTTGAAACATTTTCAACATATAATAAGCTCCTAAAATAATTGTCGTTCCACCCAAAACTGCATACCAAACATTTATTTGCGAAAGTGAATACAAAACCGTGAATTCTCCAATAAAGTTAAATGTTCCTGGCAAAGCAACCGAAGCCAAAACCAAAATCATAAACATTGATGAGAACTTTGGTGCTTGTTCACGAATGCCGCCCAAATCGGCAATTGTTCGAGTTTCGAAACGTCTGTAAATTATTTCGACTGCGAAAAACAATCCAACGATTACAAATCCGTGGGCGATCATTTGCAAAACTGCTCCTGATAATCCGTCAAGCGTTAAAGTATAGGTTCCAGCAGCAATCAAACCAACGTGTGCCAATGATGAATAGGCCAGTAATTTCTTCAAATCTTTTTGACGCAAAGCAACGATTGATCCATATATAACTCCAGCAATTCCTAATCCTAACAATATTGGCATAAATGTTTGAGCAGCTAATGGTGCAATTGGCAATTGCCAACGAATAACGCTGTACAATCCCATTTTTAGCATAATTCCCGATAGTAACATTGTTCCTAAAGTTGGTGCTTTTTGGTACACTTTTGCTTGCCAAGTATGAAATGGAATTAATGGAATTTTGATAGCATAGGCTAAGAAAAACGCCAAGAAAATCCAAGTTTGTTCGTTAACTGATAAATCTAGTTTATATAAATCTTCAATCAAGAAACTTCCAGCTTTTTGGTACAAATAAACAAATGCAACCAACATAAAAAGTGATCCTGCTAATGTATAAATAAAGAATTTCAAGACTGCTTTTTTGCGTTCTTCGGCATCGCCATTTCCCCAAATTAGTGCTATAAAATAAATTGGAATTAATGCCAATTCCCAGAAAATATAGTACAAAAATCCATCGCCAGCCAAGAAAGTTCCGACCATTGCAAATGCCATAAACAGAATTAATCCGTAAATTGCTTTTGCATTTTGGAATTCATTTCCAAATGATGAAAAAATGATAATTGGTGTTAAAGCCGTTGTCAATAAAACCATTGCTAGCGATAATCCATCGGCATTTAATGCAAAATGAATGTTTGGTTTTGAAATCCAATTCAATAAATCATTGATATTTTCGCCTTGATTGAATTGGTTTAACAATGCTAATGAAACTCCAAAAGCAGCTAATCCAGAAAATAAAGCCACTTTCGAAGCCAACTTATCGCCAGAGAAATAAGTAGCAAATGCGCCGACTAAAAGTGTTATTAAAATAAAAGATACATCCATTTTTTAATTATAATTTTATATTACGAATAATGAATCCGTATGATTTTTATTTACGTTGAGCAAAGTCTCCGACTTTGCGATTATATTTGAACAACTCAGTTGTTCCTAAAGTCGAACAGAGTCCGAAAATCGCATCCACAAAGTAAGAGACTTTGCGGAACGTTAATTATTGTGCTAAAAATAAATAAATTAATATTGCCGAAACGCCTATTACAAAAGCAAAAAGATACAATCCAATGTTTCCGTTTTGCAATTTTTTTCCTTGTTTTCCGAAATAATTTGCTCCAGTTCCTAATCCGAAAACCAATCCTGAAAGTGCTGGTTCAACATTATTTCTGAATATTTTTGATAATGCATTTATAGGTTTTACAAAAATTGCGTTGTAACCTTCGTCAATATAATATTTATTATATAAAACTTTTGCAAAACCAGTTATTTCTGAATCTTGCAACGGAACTTGATTTTGTTTTATGTATTTTGTGTATGCAATAAAAATTCCAACCAAAGCTCCAATTGTTGCAATTCCCATTAATATGTAATCAGTATTTCCTAGAACGTGATGTGCTGATGCTAATTTTGGTAAAATTGGA
>JAYVBR010000258.1:0-7428 GCA_043750395.1 Bacteroidota bacterium
CATTATCGAATGTGATTTTCACGAAATAAATCCCAGATTGTGCATTTGCAACAGCATAATCATCGCCATTTTTTTCAATGTTGACTTGTTTGCCTAAAACATCGGTTGCAACCACAGATTTAACAGCTGTATCTGAACTAATTTTGAAATTTCCGTTGGTTGGATTTGGAAACAGATTCACATTTGCAGCAGCAAAATCAAACACACTAGACGACAAGAAATTAGTTGTTGCATCGGCAAGAAAAATACCACCATTGCCAGGATTGGTCGATACAATATTGAGTTTATGCGTGTTATAATCGTTTGTCATACCATTCAAATCGGCTATATCAAACCAAAGTCCTGCACCGCCTATTTGTTCATTGATATACATTCTATCGCTTGATTTGTCAATTTGCAAACCGCCACATTGCGATCTTCCGTTTAGGGAATTAGGCAAATTCCATACTTTTAATCCGTTGGCGGCATTCAAGAAACTAGACGGTAAATAAGTGATTCCAAAATTCAAAGCATCTGCCAAAAGACCAGTTGATAATTTGACTAACGTTGCTCGATTATTAAGTCCCGTTACGTTGTTGTTGCCAACCCAAAGTGACCCATCTGCACTAAAAGCAATGCCTTCGGGCTGTTCGAATGCTGTGTTAACTACTTCAGCAGCTAATGTTGCATTGAAATTGGCAATTGGTCCATTTGAAACATTCCAATTTAAAATGCTGTTGCGAATGCTGTTCATTACAGCATTAGTATTGTTTAGATTGGCAACTTTAATGACAACAATGCGGTTTTGATAAGCATCTGAAGCCCATAGATTTCCAACAGCATCAAAAGCAAAATTGGCAAAATAGGATTGTGCGCCACCATTACCTAAATCTATTTTCGAAACACTTGAATAATTGCTTGCTGCAGTATATTTAACAATTCGAGTGTTGTTGTAACTGCCTTCGGAGCAATAAAGATTACCAGCAGCATCGAGAATTACTCCAACATAATCGCTACCGTCGTTGGTTATTTGCGAAGCGTTTGCAATTGCATTTTGTGGATTGCTGCCATAACCTGGAAATTTATAAATGCGTTGGTTGCTAACTGTCATTGTTACAAACAAATCGTCATTGCGCATTGTGACTACATTTGGGCTCGCTGTTGTAGCGAGATTTGGGTTTGGTAAGTTGCCCAAATCTATTGTATAATCATTATTAACAACCAAATCGTTGGTACCGTTTGGGAAATAGGTTTTAATGCGGTTGTTATTGAATTCTGGCACAATAAGTCGTTTGTTGGTTGCCAATTGCGCATTTGTAAATGTCGAAATGCTAAGGATTGATAGTAGTAATAGTTTTTTCATTGTTTTTATTTTTATTGATTAAAATTATTTAAAGTTTATTTTATTTAGTTTGTGAAAAAAACATTGAGAATTAATTTTATTTTGAAATTTTAATTTGAATTGGCAATAAGGCTTTATCTTCAAATGGAACATTTGCTGTATAATTTCCAATTTTAATAAATCCTGTTTTACTGTTTTTATCGGTAAAAGCCAAAACAATTGATGTTGCTAAGTCGTTTACACCTGCAATCACGCCGTTATTAAAATTATCTCCAGTTCCAATCGTTATACTTTTTGCTGCAAATAAATTAGAAATATCTTCGTTAGTTTTTAGGTTATCAAATTCTAAAGCTGATATTGTCGTTAACAATGCTTTAATTTTAGAATTGGTAATAGTACTCCAATTTCTTACATATCCAGTTCTGCCTGACATTCCATTAACGCTTTCAAAAAACCTACCATTAGATCCGTAATTATATGCGAAATCTACTTTATTTGAATTAGCAAAAGCTTCGGCTTTATTATATAAGATTCCATCGTACAAGTTAATAAAACACTTATTTGTATTAGATTCGTTATTTGCAATGCTTTCAACAATTAACGAATATTCTAATAGTTTAGGACTCTCAATTGGTAATGGGTCATCGTCTTTTTTCGAACAAGACTCGAGCGAACTAGTAAAGCAAAATAAAGTCATTGCAATTGCAACAATTTTAATTGTTTTTTTGATAATTGTTTTCATTGTTTTATGTTTTTTATGGATTATTTTAATTACTTATTACCACTTTTCTTATTTTATATTCATCAGAAACAAATAAAACTGTACCAGCATTATTACAAGTTATACCTTTTAAATTTTTAAATCGTACAACATTGTTAACACCATCAACATAACTTCCAGTTTCTGTGCTTCCTACTAAAGTTGTTACTAAGCCACTGGGTGTTATTTTTCTTATTCTATTATTATCAGCCACATACAAATTACCTGAACCATCTATTGCAATTTTTTTAGCATAATAAAAACCTGCAACACTTCCTTGTCCGTCTGCAAGACCTTGCGTTACTCCACCTGCTAGGGTACTCACAATTCCGCTAGGCGTTACTTTTCTAATTTTATAACCATCTGCTACATATAAGTTTCCCGCTGCATCGGCTACAACACCTTCCGCATTACCAAATTGTGCCACAGCATTTAGTCCGGAACCAACACCATCTGTATATCCGACTGTTCCAACACCCGCAAGAGTAGTTACAAAACCTGCTGGTGTTATTTTATAGATTTTGTAATTTGCAAAGAAATATAAATTATTTTGACTGTCATTCGCCAAAGTTTGTCCCTGAAAACCAGTTGTAATAGTATTAATGTTCCCGCTGCTGTTACTTAATTGTGGAGTTGTAACAAAACCAGCAGAAGTTATTTTTCTTAATGTATTTAAACCTACATCAGCAACAAAAAAGTCACCATTGGAGTTTAAAACTAAGCCAACAGGTGCATAAAAAGTAGGAAGAGCACCAACGGCATTACCAGAATCTTGAGTTCCAGTTACACCTGTTCCTGCGAATGTGCTCACAAGACCTTGCGAAGTTATTTTTCTAATTCTATTATCAAATGTATCAGTAACAAAAATATCTCCTGCTCCATTTACTACTAATTCTTGTGGGTTTTTAAATTGCGCAAGACTTCCTTGACCGTTAGCAAATCCTTGATTTTCATTGCCAGCCAAAGTCACTACTGTTACTGTTGGCGGAGGCGTTACAGCAACTGGCGGAGCAGTTAGTACTGGTTCATCATCGCTCTTACTGCAAGAAATTGTTAAGAGTGCTAAGCCTAAAAAAGCTAATGTCGTTTTTAAATTTTTCATAATTTTTGTTTTTATTGATTTATAATAGTCAAAATTGCAACAAGCCATTCAATTAAAAAACCACCAACGGACGAAATGCAGAAATAAATGACGGATGGCAGGGGTTTTCGATGAGTTGCTTGTTTATCGGGTAAAAAGTGATTTTTAGTTTGTAAAACCTAAGTACAATTTTGTCATTCCGCAGGAATCCCGCACAAAATGAGCAACATTATTGAGATTCCTACGTAATGACAAAATGATGCTGAAAACTGCTAACTTTTCTAAAACCCATATTTAACTCCCAAATTAAAACCAAACGAGCCAAAAGAATAACTAGGTGTTACTCGTTTTCTGGGTGCATTTAGGTCAAGTACAGATGCATCAATCTCATCAGAATATTCTGTTTGTAAGTAATAAATAGTTAAGCTGGGCAAATCATCAATATTATTTAGTTTTTGAATTGTTATGGTTTCTTTTTTAGGATGATAAACTAGATTTATAAAATTGGCATCTAAAGTAAGGGCTAGATTATTACCAATATTATAATCTATACCAAAAGCTCCTGTATAACCAACCGCTAAACCACCGTCTTTTAAGTAATTTTTTTGAAAGGAGATTGCAGGACCTTGACTAAAACGGTAAGTATTAATTGAACCAGTACCTAGAACAAGACCAAATTTTATGTAGGGATTTACTTTTGCAAATCCCGCCGAGAATATCAAACTTGGTTTTATTTGCAGCATTTTTGAATTAAAAGTATAAGATTCAATAAAATTTGGTCCTTGGTAATAAATCTCACTTTCACTTTTAATATAGGAAACAGCAAGCTCTGCTCCAAGGTATTTGTTGTAATTAAATCCAAAACTTGCTCCATAGTTTAAACCCGAACCTAGATTTAGTTTGGCAATTGAAACAGTCTGTTCTGTGCCAGTAATATCAATACTACCAATTCTCCAACCTATTTCTTCTAAGCTGCTATTAATAATATCTTCGGTATTACCAGATGAAAAGTTATAACCAGAATGAACTGAAAAATAAAATCGGTTTTTAGGCATTTGTTCTTGTGCAGTTATTGGTAGAGCCAATAAAATTGTTGCTATTATTATATATATGTTTTTCATTTTTTATTTATTTACAAATTATATTGTAAACCTATGTTCAAACCTATGCTACTCATTCCTTTAAAAAGGGCTATGGTTTTATTGGGTTCGTTAACATTTGCAGGCGGTGCACCAACAGCAGTTGTAATACTTTCTACATATTCGGTTTCAATTTCGCTAGTTTTATAACTTGGTAATAAATCTATTCCATTTTTAGAACTTTCGATTACTGTGCTGTTTTTTGGTGAATAAGTAAGTTTTATATAATTTAATTCTCCAAAAAGGTTTAGTTTATCGTTTATTTTATAACTAATACCCGCACTCGATGTAAACCCAATGCCTATTCCACCAAAGAATTTAACTGCATAAATACTTTTGTCTGTTAAATCATAAGAATCATATTTTTCTGTAATGTTTCCTGTGCTCAAAACCAAACCAAATTTAGCATACGGATTTATTTTTTCGTAACCAGCAGCAATAAATACTGTTGGTTTAAATTGCAACATTTTGGTGTTTAATGTTGTATTAAAATACTTTCCATCATATTCTTTAGATTCGTCATTTATTTCGCCAACTAAATAATTTATACCCAATTCAAATCCAAAATGTTTGTTGAGATTGTAACCCATATTCAAACCGAAATTTGTTCCTTTTCCATAAGACACATAAAAAGTTCTTGCTATAGAAGTTGTAGCCGAGGTATTTTCATATCGATAATTACCATTAGTATTTGCGCCAGCGGGAAAATTATATCCAGCATTGAAACCTATATAAAACTGGCTATCGCTTGAATTAGTTTTTGGTTCTGCAATTGTTTTGGTTTTAACTGTTTTTGGTTGTTGCACTTTTTGCGCAAAACATATCTGTATTGATATAAAAAACATCAAACACAAGGTTTTTAAAATTTTATTTTTCATGATTTATTTTATTAATTTATTTTTTCTAGAACATTGGTCGAATACAAAACGCCTTCTTTATAGGTTTTGACAACATAATTTTCGGTATTGTAGTCATAGGTAAAATTTTCGGTTTGAGTATTAATTGGTGTGTTTTCCATATAATTAACTATAGTCGATTTTGATATATTATTTTTTGAAAGTACCGAGTTTTTATAGTTTTTTGGTTTGATGTTATCATATTCAAATGTGCTTTTCTTTTGATTAATAAACTGCGTCGCAATAGTATATTTGAATAAATTATCTGCTATCAACAAATTGCCACGACTGTCATAAGTATTAATGGTTTTCGTTAATTTAGCTAAAGTTTCTGATAACTTGCCATTTGAATCATAATTGTATGTTGCAGCTTCATTTAAGAATTCTTGCCAAACAGTTACATTCCATAAATATTTTCTTAATGATTGGTGTTTGCCGTTTAGATTTGTATAATTCCATTTTAGCTTATCGCAATTGTCATAAGTTCTAATTTCTTCTGTCGATAAACCAGTTGCATCGTTGGTGAAATTTGCAACACAATTCAATTCAGAACTAACCTGACCTGTTTTGGTAGTTTTGGTCAAAAATCCATTGGCATCATAAACATTGGTTTCGATTGCTGTGCCAGTTGTAATTTTAGTAATTTGATTTTGTGAGTTGTATTCAAAAAAAGTTTTGGTTGCATCAGCAAAATCAATTTGCTTGATTCGATATTGACTTTCGACCGGTAGTTGGTTTTGTATAACAACATCTTCATCTTTAGAACAAGAGAATAATAATGTTGCCAATGCAAAAATTGTAATTGTGTTTTTTAAATAATTTTTCATGATTTTTTGTTTCTAAATATTATTGCTTCGCCAATTCGCACTTTGCTGCGTCAAATCGTAATTCAAGGCTCGGGTATGTCTTTGGTTAAACTTCGAGTCAAAATTGCGACAACGCATTTAATTAAAAAACCACCAACGGACGAAATGCAGAATTAAATGACGGATTACATAAGTTTTCGATGAGTTGCTTGTTTTTGGGATTAAAGGTGTAAATTATAGAGTTAATAAATGCATCAAATAAAATTAAACCCATCATTAGTCAAATTTTTATGAAAAAAAGTTATATTTGTTTTGAAAAACATTAAAAAATGAACATATTTAATTGCATAATTGTTGATGACGACGAAATGGACAGGCTGTTAGTCACAGCTTATGCCAAACGATTTGTAACTTTAAATATTGTTGGTGTTTTTGATTCTGCTAAATCGGCACTTGCTTTTTTAGAAAATAACACAGTAGATATTGCATTTCTAGACATAGAACTCGAAAACGAAAACGGCATAGAATTGCGAAGAAAAGCAATGAACATTCCAGCTTGTGTTTTTATATCATCACATTCCGAATCGGCAGCCGAAACTTTTTTGGTCGATACACTCGATTTTATTGTCAAACCATACAATTTTCCAAGATTCGAGCAAGCAATGAGTCGGGTTCAAGAATACATGGAAGTGCGCCACAAAGCCGCATTGTTCGAGACCAGCGTGGGTGGCGATGCCGTTTATTTGAAAGTTGGCACTGAACAAGTCAAAATAAAAATGCACGATATTTTGTATCTCGAAGCCTTGCGAAACCATACAATTGTTGTTACCGATCAAAAGCGTTATTGCGTATTGCAGTTTCTTAGCGAAATACTAGAAAACACAATTTTCGAATCGTTTGTGCGAACCCACAGAAGTTTTGCAGTCCAGAAAAAATTTATTCAAAAAATCAGCCACAGCGAAGTTTTAATGAACAATAACGACAAAATTCCTGTAAGTCGAACTTATAAAGATAATTTATTGTTGATGTTGTAATGAAAATATATTTGTTTTTAAACATAAAAACGCTTTAAAATTAAAGCGTTTTAATAAATTTAGGTAAAAATTTTAAATCTTCTAAATAAAAGAAATTAAGTTTAAACCCATTTTCAAAAGAATCATAACGAGCATCAAAGTATATTCTACTGCGGTTGCAAGAAAAAAAGTTGTTATATTAAAAAAATTAAGATTAACCACAAACATAATAAATTTAAAATATGAAACAAATATACTTGCTTTTTATTTTACTTCCTTTTTTCTCATTGTCTCAAAGTCTTGATGGGCAACCATTAATAGATTCGCTTTTGGTGGAATTATCAAAAATGAAACAAGATACCTTGAAAGCCAATTTGTTAAACAATCTAGGTTATGCCTACCGTGATATAAA
>JAYVBR010000259.1:0-7407 GCA_043750395.1 Bacteroidota bacterium
GCAATTCTTTTCATCGCTTCGGTCAAGATTTCTTCGCTAGTTGCGTAAGAAATTCTAATGCAATTAGGGTTTCCAAAAGCATCGCCAGTTACGGTTGCAACATTGGCTTCGCCTAACAAATACATAGAAAAATCATCAGCATTATTGATGGTTTTTCCACGTAAAGTTTTTCCAAAATAACTTGAAACATCTGGAAAAACATAAAATGCACCTTCGGGAACATTTAATTTAATTCCTGGAATTTGATTAAATAATTTTACTATCAAATCTCTTCTAGAATGAAAAGCTTTTACCATATCTTTCAAAACACTTGGATCAGCATCTACAGCAGTGATTGTAGCTCTTTGCGCAATACTATTTGCTCCAGAAGTAACTTGTCCTTGCAGTTTTGTACACGCTTTTGCAATAAATTCTGGTGCACCAATATAGCCAATTCTCCAACCTGTCATTGCAAAAGCTTTAGCAACTCCGTTGACTGTAACTGTTCGCTCATACATTCCAGGAATGGAAGCAATACTGCAAAAAGTTCCCGAAAAATTAATGTGTTCGTAAATTTCATCAGAAATTACTAAAATATTTGGGTGTTTTAAAATGATTAATGATAATGCTGTCAATTCCTCACGATTATAAACCGATCCACTTGGGTTGCAAGGCGAACTGTACCATATCATTTTGGTCTTTGGAGTTATTGCAGCTTCGAGTTGTTCGGCAGTCATTTTGTAATCGTTGTCTACCGATGTTGGAACTTCAACAGGAATTCCGCCTGACATTTTGATTATTTCTGAATAAGAAACCCAAAATGGCGCTGGTAAAATTACTTCGTCGCCGTCATTCAATAAAACTTGAGCCAAATTGTACAAAGATTGTTTTGCTCCAGTAGAAACCACAATTTGTGATGATTTATACTCTAAATTATTGTCACGTTTGAATTTTCTGCAAATGGCTTCTCGCAATTCTAAATATCCTTCTACTGGCGTATATTGCGAATAATTTTCGTCGATGGCTTTTTTAGCTGCTTCTTTTACAAAATCAGGTGTGTTAAAATCGGGTTCGCCTAAACTCAAACTGATAATATCTTTACCTTGAGATTTTAATTCTCTAGCCAATGCTGCCATTGCTAATGTTTGCGAGGTAGATAAATTATTGATTCTGTCTGAAAGAAGATGTTCCATTATAAAGTTTATTTGACACAGATTTCACAGATTATCACAGATTTTTCTTTTGATAATTTGAAAATAAAAGTATTTTGGATGGTTATTATTTGTTGGTAAAGATAATTTTAAAAAGATTTTAAACAAAAAAAAGATGAACTTTTCGGCTCATCTTGTTTATGATTTTTTTAAGCTGCAATCATCGCAGGTTTCATTCCTAAATCTTTCAAATGCTTGAAATGGGCAATTACTGCACTTGTCATTGTTTCATATTCAAAATATGGCAAATCGCATTCTAAAGCTGTTTCTTTAACAATTTTAGCAATCTTTCCGTAATGAATATGACTTATATGTGGAAACAAGTGATGCTCTACTTGGTGGTTCAAACCGCCAGTGTACCAGTTAACAAACCAACTTCTTGGCGCGAAATTAACGGTTGTAAACAATTGGTGAATTGCCCAAGTATTATCCATTTCATTGGCTTCGTCTGGGTGTGGATTGGTTGTATCGTCAGTTATGTGAGCCAATTGAAAAACTACGCTCAAAATTAATCCTGCAATGTAATGCATTGCAAAAAAACCAATTAAAACTTTCCACCAAGCCACAAAAAACATCGGTATAACAAGCCAAGTTGAAAAATATATTACTTTGGTTATCCATAAAGTTGTCCATAAAGATTTTGGACTCTTTACTTCTCCATAAGATAAATCTCTGTCCAAATATCGTTTCATTTGACTAAAATCGGTTGTAAAACACCAATTAAAAGTTAATAATCCATAAAGAATAATAGAATAATATTGTTGAAAAGCATGAAAACTTTCCCATTTGGCTTCTTTTGTAAAACGAATCACACGTCCTGCATCAAGATCTTCGTCGTGACCTGGAATGTTGGTGTAAGTATGGTGCAAAACATTGTGTTGCACTTGCCAGTTGTAAACATTTCCTGCAAGAATATAAATGCTTCCGCCCATAATTTTATTTACCCAAGGCTTGTTAGAATAGGAACCGTGGTTTCCGTCATGCATTACGTTCATTCCGATTCCAGCCATTCCGATTCCAATAATTAATTCAAGTAAAATAAATAAACCGAAATGTATATTTGGTGTTGATACTATAATAATGTATGGAGCTGTAAAAAGTGTAAAAAGAATAATAGTTTTTAAATCTAATTTCCAGTTTCCGTTTTTAGAAATGTTATTGTCTTTAAAATAACCGTTGACACGAGAATTTAAAGTTCTAAAGAACTTCATATTGTCTAATTTGGCAAATGTAGGTTTTGGACTATTCATATGTTTATTTTATTATTTTGCTAAGTTAATCTATAAAAAAATTATTTGGCAAATTTCAGTTAAATATTTTAAAAGTAAAGTATTACATTTGTTAAAAAATTCAAAAATGGAAGAAATTCTTAAACAATTTCACGATTTAACTGCTATTCAAATATCTCAATTCGAAAAATTAGAAGCATTATATAATGATTGGAATGCAAAAATAAACGTAATTTCTAGAAAAGACATCGATGAATTGTACACCAAACACGTTTTACATTCGTTAGCAATTGCTAAAATTCAAAAATTCGAACCCGGAACTTATGTGCTTGATGTTGGTACTGGTGGTGGTTTCCCCGGAATTCCGTTAGCAATTTTATTTCCAGAAACACGTTTTTATTTGATAGATATTATTCTCAAGAAAATCAATGTTGTTAATGCTGTTGTTGAAAGTTTGGGATTAAAAAATGTTAAAGCCGAGCAACTTCGAGCCGAAAATGTAAAAGGAGATTTCGATTTTATAATAAGTCGCGCTGTAACCAATATGCCAGATTTTGTTTCTTGGATAAAAGATAAAATCAAAAAAGTCAACAAACACGAACTCAAAAATGGAATTCTATACCTAAAAGGAGGAGATTTGACCGAAGAATTGGCTTTGTTTCCAAAATCTATTCAATATAATATTTCAGAATTTTTTAATGACGAATTTTTCGAAACCAAAAAAGTGGTGCATTTGCCTTTGAAGTTTAAAGCTTAATTTTTTATAATTTTTTCGGTAAAAATGCCATTTTCAGTTTCCATTTTTAAGAAATAAATTCCTTTTTGAATTTCGTTTAATCTAATTTTTTCAAAATTATTTTTTTGATTAATAATTTCTCTTCCATTGATATCAGATACAATCAAAGTATTTATTTTTAAATTCCCATCATTTTTTACATTCAGGATTTCGTTGACTGGATTGGGATAAACTTCAAATTTATTTGAAATTTTATTTTCATTATTTGATAATAAAACTGTAACAAAATCTTCAATTTGAATTACTGTTTGATTATTAATGTTTGCTAATGGAATATTAACAACTGCTTTTGTGTATCTTAATTCTGCATATCCACTAGCACCAATGTAAGCATAAGTAGTTTGAACTACTGTTCCAACAGGAAAAAAACCAATTGATAGATTAATATTTTGAATCGTTTTCAATCTTGTAACAAGACTATTAAAAGGACCATTTCCAGTATTATTTAAATTTAATGTTCCATAAGCATCAACGGTTGTCACAATATTCCCTGTAAAAGTTCCTGTATTTGTGCCATTCGTGAATGTGCCTGCGGTTGTATCGGTAAAATTGTAACCATAATTTAGAGGAAAAGTACCAATTTTAGCATTGTTTGTAATATAATTCAATGTTAATTCAGGAGTTTGAAAACCTGTTATCGAAATTTCGTTTGCAATATTTTTAGAGAAAATCTGTGAAGTTGAATCAATATTATTGACTGTTGTTTGAACCGTATTTAATGCACTTGAATTTGGAAATGTAGTTATTTGTGCAGCTGTAGGAACAGAGTTCGTACTTAACGATTGACCAGCAAAAACCATTTGATTAAAATTCCAAACTGCATTTGCACCAGTTATCGATTGATCAATATCGGGTGTTGCAGTTACAACATCATATACTTGACCACTTACTCCAAAAAATGTGTTTATTGGAGTTTGTCCATTTGTTGTAATCGAAAAAATCATTATCAATAAAAAAGTAATTTTTGCTTTCATAATTTTAGTTTTAGATTATCAAATATACAATAAAAGTCCAAATATTGCTATCTGGACTTTTATTTAAAAAAACTTTTTGGTTTTTAATTTGCTTTTAATTCTTTTATTTGTGTTGCATAAATATCTTTAACTTCTACTTCGGTGTTGTCTTTCAAACGACGCACTTTGTATGAAATTGGAACCGATGATGAAACTAATTGAGCCGTTGTTGGACTTTTTACAAAGTTGCTGAAAGACGCAAAATCTGTAATTTGTTGTCCTAATGAAGCTGGTCCACCAACAATCATAAATTTAATTTTGTTTTGGCTAATTAATTGGTCGAATCTTTCTTTGAAAGTTGTTTCTACACCAGCAGTAAAAACACCAGTTATGCCTCCCTTAACAGTAGCTGATATCATGTTTTCTAGATAATCTTTAGATTCGCTAGATTCTATTAAAATATAAGCAATTCGCCCATAATCTACACTACTTATGTACAAAGGCTCGTGCGTTCCACACTGTTCAGTTTCTATTGGACCGTCTATCCAATCTCCATAGAATTTTGGGTCTATTGCAAAATTATACAACCACTGTCTCATTTTGACTACTGTGTACCTTTTGGTAGAAGTCGCACCACTGCTGTTGCTATAACTTAGTTTTGCAGTAACAAGACCCAACAAGACATCAGCATCTACGTGCACATCGAAAGATTTCGTAAAACTAGAAGTGTTGATAATATCCAAACTTTCGTATTCAAATATAGAAGGAACCGAATTGCTATTGAATTGCCCTTTATTATTATCCATTAAAGTATTAATTGAGTTTCTAATGCTACTTAATTTTGGCAATGATTCGTCAGTTATTTGAAGATTCACACCTCGTAATGTTCCAGACAAAATAACAGGCTTAAAAGGATTTTTCAAAACTAGAGGATCATATTTTTTATTTAAAAATGACGAACCTCTTAAGATACTACCTGGGTAAATAACATCTAGATTGCTTACACTCACTACCGATAGTGGTGTTAAAGTTGCTTGTTTGTCAATTACCGTTAAATACTCAAACTGATTGGTATTAGTAGCAGGATTGAAAATTGTATTATTAGTTCTGTTAGAACTAACAATTTTGTCTGCGACGGCATCATACTTTACTGGTTGCAATTGATTTAAGTCAGTTGCTACCGGTACAATAACTTCTTCGTCTTTCGAGCAAGAGACAAAAACTGCTAAACCCATGGTCAAACAGATTACTTTTTTTAATTGATTTTTCATGTTTATTATCGTTAAAAATTTAAATTAGAATACTTAATAATATTGATTTCACCACCTGGAAGGTTTTGTGTTATTTTAATTTCGTTTATAATAAAAGTATATACTGGAGGAAAATTATCAAAATCGTGTAATGCATCTTTAAATGTAAATTCTTGATGAGCAGTAAATGGACCGCTTTTTTGAATCCCTTCGTATAATGTTTTAAAGCTGTGGAATTTGGTTGGAACCGAAGTTAAATAATTGTCATTGAGCATTTCGCCATCATCAATCGAAAATATAAAATATCTCATCCAATTATCAGATGGTAAGAAGATTGGGGGTGCATTTATGTTAATTTTGACAGCATTGAATAAAACATTTTGTTTTGCCTCTGGATTTATTTTTTTGTTTAATTCCATTTTCTGCAAAGTATATTCATGTTGAAAACAGCCTGGACGTAAAATTTGTATATAAGCTTTGCTATTTGAATTCTTGATAATTATACTGTCTTTATTTACAAAAGCATCGTTTGCTTCAATAGTTTGCAAATTATAATCTGTCCCTTTTAGTTGGTGTTTTGTTGCATTTCCCAATATCGGTTTTAACACATACACCACGTTTGGATTAGTATCAAAATTTTTAATTTTTACTTCAAATGCAAGCCTGTTACCAACCTGTAAGTTATTTATTACTTGATTTGGATCGTTTAGAATAGTAAATTCTGTTGGAATAATTTCGTTATTTATAACTTGTGGTTGTACAATTGGTTCGTCGTTTTTACTGCAAGAAAAAGTAACAATAATAAAACAGCTAAAAATAATTTTATTCATATTTTTTTAATTTTCAACAAAGATAAATATACATCTTTAAATCCCCCCCCCCCTTTAAAAAATTAACTTAAAATTAACTTAAAAAAAATATTTTTCAACAAAAAGATTTTCAAGTGATAGATTTGATAATAATTTGGCAAAAAAAAAAATGAATTTTTATTTTATTTTGGTTATTTTTAAAAAACGATTTTAATTTTAACAAAAAAAGTCCAAATATTGCTATCTGGACTTTTAATGATTTCAATTTGAATTTATTCTCCTAAAAACGGGTAACGATAATTTTCAGGCGTTACAAATGTTTCTTTGATGGTTCTTGGCGAACACCAACGCAACAAGTTTTGCATAGAACCAGCTTTGTCATTGGTTCCAGAAGCTCTTGCTCCGCCAAATGGTTGCATACCAACAACTGCTCCTGTTGGTTTGTCATTAATATAGAAATTTCCTGCAGCGTTTTGTAAAGCAACAGTTGCTTCTTCGATTGCATATCGATCTTGACTAAAAATTGCTCCAGTCAAAGCATATTCTGAAGTTTGATCAACTAATTTTAAGGTTTCTGCCCAATTTTCATCTTCATAAACATATATTGTAATTACTGGACCAAAAAGTTCTGTTTCCATTGTAGAATATTTTGGATTGGTAGTAACGATTACGGTTGGTTCAATAAAATAACCTTTGGATTTGTCGTAATTTCCACCAACTATAATTTCGGCATCAGCATCTTTTTTGGCTTGGTCGATATAACTTGCTAATTTATCAAATGAACCTTCGTGAATAACTGCTGTAATAAAATTTCCAAAATCTTCTGGCGAACCCATTTTCATAGATTTTGTATCACTAATGATTTGCGATTTAACATCGTTCCACAAACTTTTTGGAATATATGCTCTTGATGCAGCCGAACATTTTTGACCTTGAAATTCGAATGCGCCACGAACGATTCCAGTTACAACTTGCTTCACATTCGCAGATGGATGTGCTACAATAAAATCTTTTCCACCAGTTTCTCCAACAATTCTTGGATAGGTTTTGTAATTATGAATGTTGTTGCCAATATTTTTCCAGATTTCTTTGAAAATAAAAGTCGAACCTGTATAATGAATTCCTGCAAAATCTGGACTTGCCAAAACAGTTTCGGTAATCATTGCTGGATCGCCAAAAA
>JAYVBR010000260.1:0-7400 GCA_043750395.1 Bacteroidota bacterium
GTTGATGGTGTAATTGTATATGTAGATGTACTTACAGTTGGAGTAAATGAACCAATATTTGTTAAAACTCCAGCACCTATTCTATATTGAATAGACACACTTGGAGATCCAGTTGCGCTACTAACCTTTGAAACAATATTTAAAGAGTTTAAAGTAAATGTACTATTGGCATCGCTAGATATTGAATAAGTATACCATTTATTTCCAGTAATATTTGTTGGCAAACTTCCGTTAAATGTAGTTCCAGAAATTCCACCTGTTACAGATGAACAAGCTACCCCTGAACCTCTAGAAAATTGCGAAAAAGTTATTCCAGTTGGCGGTGTAGAAATTGTCGCCACAGGAGCGGCAGGACAAGTCACGGTTCCTAAACCCGAATAAATAACTGTTGTTGTTTGCGCAAACCCAATTTGTACAATAGCAGAAATTAAAATTAATAGTAAAAAGTTACGTTTAGGTAGGTTTGTAACTTTGTAAAAAAATGGGGAAAATTGTTTCATAATCTTGAATTATATAATGTAATTGTAAAATTAACTTTTCTTAAATTTATCTAAAAACAAATTGATAAACAAAATTACATTTTTTTTTAAATAAACCTATATTTTGTTGATAAATTGGGTTTTTTGTGCAGAACAAAGTCATCGCTTATTGTCATTCCGAAGAAATCCCTCTCAAAAATGAACATCCAAAAAATATCAGTATTAATTTGTCATTCCGAATGAATCGCAAGTTACGTGAACAACTTTGTCGGGATTCGTTCGGAATGACGATGTTGGATTGAACGACGTTGTCAGGATTACTTCGGAATGACAATGTTGTGCGATTGACAATTTTGAGATTAGTATTAATTTGTCGTTCCAAAGGAATTTCTATAATCGTATGCCACAATACTGGGAATCCTTACGGAATGACGATGTTGGATTGAGCAACTTTGTTGGGATTCCTTCGGAATGACAATGTTGTGCGATTGACAACTTTAAGATTAGTATTAATTTGTCATTCCGAAGGAATCGCAAGTAACGTGAACAACTTTGTCGGGATTCGTTCGGAATGACGATGTTGGATTGAACGACGTTGTCAGGATTACTGGTGGTATAACAATGTTGTGCGATTGACAATTTTGAGATTTGTAATAATTTGTCGTTCCAAAGTAATTTCAATAATCGTATGCCATATTTCTGGGAATCCTTACGGAATGACGATTTTGGATTGAGCAACTTTGTTGGGAATCCTTGCTGAATGACAATGTTATACGTAAAGTTTACAGATACGTTTTTGCACAAAATTTGCGAAAGATTTGTTATTCAGTAGGAATCTCAGTCAAAACTTGATCAATATTATTGAGATTTTTTGCGCAAAGACATTTTTGGGTCGAGATTACACCAATTGTATGTATAATTAGTATTCCTTAAACAAAAACAAAATCAACCTGGATAAACAATATTATTTGCTACAAATTCTGCTATAATTGCTCACAATTTATACTCATCATAAGATAAAAAAAGAGATGTTAAATGACATCTCTTTTGATAGTAACTAAAAATTCAATTTGAATTAATAATTAATTTTTAGGTTTCGATAAATAATAAATTGGAATTCCAAGCAACATTATCAAAACGCCCCAACCACAAGTTGCAGTTTGTGTAAAAAGTAATGCTATTGAAACTGCACTTGCAATAACAATATACAAAGCTGGCAAAAATGGATATGCAAATGCTTTATAAGGTCTTTCTAAATTTGGTTTTTTCTTACGAAGAATGAAGATGCCGTAAATTGTTAATATGTAAAATATCAAGGCAATTATAATTACAAAATCTAATAAATCACCATATTTACCTGTCAAACACAAAGCACAAGCCCAGAAACATTGCGCCCATAATGCCCAAGATGGCACACTTGCAAAATTCAAAACCGATGCTTTTTTGAAAAACAATCCGTCTTTTGCCATTGTATAATAAACCCTTGCTCCAGCCATAATGAGTCCATTATTGCATGCAAAAGTCGAAATCATTATCATTATTGCAATAATATAAGTTCCGATATCTCCAAAAATATATTGCGATGCAACAACTGCAACTCTATCATTTTTAGCAGTTGCAATTTCTTGAAATGGAATAACTGCCAAATACATCACATTTATTAATATGTAAATTACACTCACGACCAAAGTTCCAAGAAATAAACTCAAACCTACATTTCGTTGTGGATTTTTGATTTCTCCAGCTATAAAAGTTACACCGTTCCAGGCATCGCTAGAAAAAAGAGATCCAACCATTGCAGCTGCAATTCCTGCAATTAATGCTTTTCCAGAAATAGCTGTCCATGTTCCAGAATCAGTACTAAATGATGACGTTAGCCACATATT
Source organism: Bacteroidota bacterium (assembly GCA_043750395.1). Lineage (GTDB taxonomy): Bacteria > Bacteroidota > Bacteroidia > Flavobacteriales > Flavobacteriaceae > Flavobacterium. The sequence goes on from JAYVBR010000260.1 coordinate 2,366, forward strand.
TTCAAAATTGGCATTCCAAATATCAGCTTTTGCTGCCATCAAGAATCCAAAAATCAATAATCCGAGCATAGATGCAATTTTAATAATTGTCAAAAATGTTTGCATCGTTTTACTGTCTTTTATACCACGACTGTTCAAGTAGGTCAAGAAAATAATCATAACAATTGAAACTATTTGAGCTGCGTTCAACTTGAAATTTCCTAAATCTAGCAAGATATTTTCATTACTTAAACTTGGAATTAGGTAAGCCGAAAATTTCGAAAATCCTACACCAACAGCAGCAATTGTTCCTGTTTGAATTACTGCAAAAAAGCTCCAACCATATAAAAATGCTATCAATTTGCCGTAGGCTTCTTGCAAATAAACATATTGTCCGCCTGCTTTTGGAAACATTGAACTCAATTCGCCGTAACTCACGGCTGCTATCATTGTTATTAATCCAGAAACCAGCCAAATCGCCAAAAGCCAACCTGCAGATCCGACTTGACGGGCTATATCTGCGCTGACAATGAATATTCCTGAGCCAATCATTGAGCCAACAACTAACATTGTTCCGTCGAAAAGTCCGAGTTCTCGTTTAAAATTTTCTTGATTTTCTTCCTGCATTTTTTTGTTTTTTGGTTATTTTTTTTGTTTTTACTAAAGTTTCATTTCCATAATTGGCATAAACCTGTTTTTGATAGATGTTTCAGTTTCACCGATTTTTATAAATCCAAATTTCAAATAGAATCTTTCAGTATTTGGGTCGGAATTTAAGACTATTTTTTCGAAACTTTCTTGTTTTATTCTTTTAAAAAAATCATTTATCAAAATATTTCCAAATCCTTTTCCAATAAAACTAGGTAATAAAAATAAATTGTCAGGTTTTACGAAGTTTTCTTCATAAATGATATACGAATAATAACCTATAATTTTATTTTCAATTAATAATTTAAAAGTATTATTGTTTTCAATATATACTTTAGAAATAGTCAAATTATCATTTCATTTTAAAATTTGCTGTTAGGAATATCCAAAAATGCTTTTGATTGTTTAGTTAATTCAGTTAAAATATCATTGTCATTTGGAATGGATTTTTCTATTTTCATTTAAAATTAATTTAATTCATTGTTGTCCGATAAAAAAGATTGTTAGTTCATTTTTTGTATATAAATATAGGGCTAACAAGTTTTTTCTTCTGTTTAACTTGTTTTTTGTTAGTTCTTTTAGAATTCTATATTTCTTAATTTATTTTTTTAAATTTCATTTATAAAATTGTCAATAGGCTAAATAATCATTAAATAAGCCTAACTGTCAATTGTTTTCGTGATTAAGTTCCCAATCGATCTGGGGACTTTCAAAAAATTTAGTTAAATGAATATAGCTGAACAAATGATTCTGCAAAAGCTTACGATATTTAATAAAGACCATTGTTTTTTAAACTCCTTATTTATAACCTGCATCAATAAGTTTCCACTTTATATGTTTAAAAAGAATGTTTTGAAAAATAACTAATTGTCTAAATAAACCTATTCAACAATACCAAAAGTTTATTTGACAACTTAGTTTCAAATGTTTTTTTTCGGTATTTGGTTATTGGTTGAATTCCTTTTATTACATTTGTAATAAACAATTCATCGGCTTTTTGAAGGTCAAATGGCGAAATAACTTCTTCTACAACTTCAAGATTTTCTATTTTTTTGGCTAATTCTAAAATTTGTTTTCGCATTACGCCATTCAAACAACCTTCAGAAATCGGAGGCGTAAATAGTTTGTTATTCACTAACATAAATACATTTCCGTTCAAAGCTTCTATTACATTTTTAGAATCATTCATTAGCAAACAATTGTCCAAGCCATTTTCTCTGGCAAAAATACTTCCAGTAATATTTACCATTTTGTTAGTTGATTTTATTGATGAGAGTAATTGTTTTGTTATATAAAAATCTTTAAACAAATCGACTTCGTATTCAGAATTATCAAATAAATATAATTTATTTTCTAGGGTTTTTACATTTATTAAATAAGAAATCGCGTTGGTTTCAGGCAAATAATAGCCACCAGAATTTCTATAAACTGTAAACCGAACTCTGGCTGAATCCATACAATTATTTGCTTTAGTTAAATTTAGAATTTGATCTTCAAAAAATTCTAATGTAAAATTCATCGGAATTTCCATTCTAATAATTCGCATCGCAGACATTAATCTAAAATAATGATCTTCTAGAAAAAGAATTTTGTTGTCAATAATTTTTAAAGTTTCGAAGACAGCATCGCCAAACAAAAAAGCGCGATTGTCTTGAAGTAAGTTGGTTTCACTTGAAACTATGTTTCCGTTGTAATTAATCATAAAAAAAAGCCGTGAAATTAAATTCACAGCAAATGTAAGTCTAAAAAACTAGAAATCTAAATCGAACCGATAACGTGTTTTAATTCTGCAACTTGGTTTTCCCAAAGTTTCTGAGATTCTTCAATTTCGTCTTCGATTGCGAAATCTACAATCATTAACGAAACATCTTTTGTGATTTCGTCTTCAAGAATTCTGATTTCGAAATAATAATCAGTATCCTTTGATTGCTCGTCAACCCAACGAAATTTAATTTTTTCGAATGATTTTTTAGATGAAACTCTCGCCATTTCTTCGGAATCGTCCCAAATAAATGTGTAAAATTCACCACGAGAGTTTACATTATCAGCAAACCATTCGGACAAACCAGACGGAGTTGAAATATAAGGCCACAATAAAGATGCCGATGAAGTTATTGGTATTTCTAATTCGTAACGTATTTTAAGCTCCATTTGAAAAATTAAATTTTTTTGTGAAAGTAACAAAAAAGAAATCAAATAAAAAATGATTTTAAAAAATATTTTTATTTCTTTAAAATTTATTTGCCTACTGAAAATTAAATCTTATATTTGCACCCGAATTAAATACAACACATGGCGAGGTAGCTCAGTTGGTTAGAGCGCAGGATTCATACCCCTGAGGTCGACAGTTCGACCCTGTCTCTCGCTACTATATTAAAATTTTAAAAATATTATATTTTATGCGGTTTAAAAGAAATTTTAAACCGTTTTTTTATGTCAAAAATTATTCAACTTATAGAAAATCAATACAAAAACGCATACAAAAACATCGAAATTTTGCCTATAAAACAATACTCATTACCTAAGATTTACGATGCTGATGGCGATTTAAAAAAACGTTGGTACGTTTATTTTGAGTATCGGAATCCTGACGATGGAAAAATGAAACGGCAAACGCCTATTTATAGCAACTTACAGAAATTTAAAACGCTATCAGAAAGAAAGCTTGCGGCAAAAAATTTGTGCAATGCTATTAAAACAATTTTACAAAATGGTTTTAATCCATACAATCAAACTGATGTTGTGGACCAGGTTAAAAACTATAATATTCCTGATGCAATAAAATTTGTTTTATCTTTAAAAATAAATTCAATTACTCCAACCAGTTACAACGATTTTCGTATAAGAATTACACAGTTTGAAAAATGGTTACTTGAAAATGGTTTTAAGGATAGATATATATCATCTGTCAATAAAACAACAGTTATTAATTATCTGAATTTTGTATTGCAAAAATCTAAAGCTAAAAATCGAAATAATAATCGTTCAGTAATTTCAATGTTTATTCAAACATTAGTTGATAACGATATTCTAAAAGAAAATTTTGTAAGACAAATAAACGTTTTAGCTTCAAATCCTGAAAGAAATAAAACCTATTCGAACAAATTACAAAATGATATTTTTGATTATTTGTACAAAAATGATAAAGAATTATTATTGTTTATTCAATTTATATCTTACAATTATTTGCGACCAGTCGAAGTTGTGAGGTTGAAAATAAAAGATATTAATGTTATTGATAGAGTTATTTATGTTCGTGCAAAAAACAAACTTGTAAAAAAAAAATACTTCCAGAAATTTTAATAAAAGAATTACCTGATTTATCAAATTATAATCCTGAAAATTATTTGTTTACTCCTGATGGATTTGGCAAAGAATGGACAACAACCGAAAACAATAAACGTGGTTTTTTTGGTAAAAAATTCAAGAAAGTAAAAGACAAATTTAATCTAGGTGCTGATTATGGATTTTATAGTTTTAGGCACACATTTATAACTAAATTGTATAAAAACTTTGTCGAAAATAGCACTCCATTTGAAGCGAAAAGCAAACTAATGTTAATTACTGGACATTCGACAATGACAGCACTTGAAAAGTATTTGCGTGATATTGATGCAGTACTTCCTGAAGATTACTCAAATAATTTGTAAAAAAAAACGCCAAAAACTAAATTTTGACGTTTCCAACTACTAGCTAACAAAAGATTTTTTACAAAATTCCCATTATTCCCAAACCAAATAAACCTGATTTACTTTTTTTGGCGGTTGTTTTTCTTTTAGTTGCTGGTTTTTTGGCAACTGTTTTTTTTCTTACTGTTGGTTTCTTTTTGGTAACTTTACCATTTACATAATGAAATCCTTTGCGCAAAGTTCCATCAACTTTGTATCCGTATTTTGGGTTTACTCGGTTGCAAACTGTTTTTAGTCCTCGAACTGTTGGCTTTTTTTTTGCCGTTGGTTTTTTTGTTGTCATTTTGATTGATTTATTGATTGATGTTATTTTTGATTAATCTTGTATTGCTAATCCGTACTCACTAAAATATTTATCTTTTAATTCGTCGTAACGTTGTTGAATGTCCGCAACTTTGTCCGCAAAAATTAGTGTAGTTGGAATTCCAATGATTGTGCCACCAAGTAAAAACCAACCTACTTTTTTCCAAAACGATTCTTTCTGACTTCCTGCGTACATTGCTCCAGCGATAGAACCGCCTAATGATATTGCACCAATTTTCATATTCAATGACTTGGCTTCTGCTTGTACTAAACTAATTTCGTGTTCTAATTCTTGTTTGGTCATTTTTATAATATTTGGAAAGTTAATTTTTCGGTTAAAATTTCATTTTGTGTGCCAGGTAAATTAACTAATTTTTTTTCAAAAATATTAAATTTATGTGTCGATAAATTTTCTG
>JAYVBR010000261.1:0-3171 GCA_043750395.1 Bacteroidota bacterium
AACAATTACCGATAATTTATTAAATTCTAGCAATGTAACATTAGATGCTTTTGGAATAGGTTCATTTACAACTCCAGTTTTGAATAGCACTACCACATATACATTAAATAATTCTAATTCAACTATTAATTGCGTATTAAATCAAGCTATAACAATTACTATTAAAGATACTAAAATAACCTCTTTACCAAGTTTTATTTGTACTGGTGGAACAACTTCCGTAATATTTCAAGGCGAACCTTCAAGTGTTGTAGAATTTTATACCATTCCAGGTAATACTTTACAAAATATTACTTTGGATGCAGCTGGTTTTGCAAGTTATCCAACTCCACCAATTTTGACCGATACGACTTATAATGTAAGTTTAGCTACTTTAGAAAATCCTGAACTGATATTTAATGGTAATTTTGAGTCAGGAAATATTGGATTTACATCAGATTATCAATATTTGAATCCCACAAATCCAACTTCGTTGCCAACTAAATATGGAATAGTGAAAAATCCTAGCACTTGGATAAGTACTTATTCTAGTTGTCCAGACCACCTGAGCGGTTTAGGAAATATGCTAGTTGCCGAAGGTTCTAACGATGTGTTAGCAAACAAAAAAGTGTATTGCCAAACAGTAACTGTTGTTCCAAATGAGAATTACATTTTTAGTTATTGGATTCAATCTTTGACAGCAACTAATCCAGCATTAATTCAGTCAACGATAAACGGACTTAGTATTGGGTTTGGTAATGCTCCAACTTTAATAGCTTGCGGTAATTGGACAAAAGTGACTCATTTTTGGAATTCAGGTGCTGCTACTGCTGCTGTTATTTGTTTGATTAACAAAACAATAAATTTAATTGGAAATGATTTTGCTATTGATGATATATCTTTTAGTAAAATAAAAAAATGCAATAACTCTAGTGTATTAATTAAAACTAATACAGCAAACATAACAAGTCCTCCAACAACTATTTGTAAGGGAACAACAACTGTAATTACATTTTTAGGATTGCCAAATACCTCAATTCGTATTAAAAACCTTTCTTCGAACGTCACAAATTTGGTCAATTTGGACAATGCTGGCGTTGGTTCGTTTACTACACCACCAATTACTGGAATAACAACATTTGCAATTATAAGTGTAATAGGCAATCCAGCTGGTTGTACTTCTCCAGTAGATATAACATTGCCAGGCAAAAGTGTAATAATATCAATTTCTTTAGATGGTTGTGCAACTGTAACTGGTGGTCTGGTTGGTATAATTTCACCAAGCCAATTTATTGAATCTTGTAATCCAGCAGGAACCTGTTTGGATTTAGTTGTAAACCCTGCACCAATTGCTACAACTACTTCTTATGCGGTAACACAAATTCCATTTTGCCCACAAGCTGCATTTTTTAATCCTCCAGTTGTGGGAGATCCAAATCCTTGGAAAGAAGTCATAAAGCAAGTTGTATTTCCCGACCCTATTACTACTATCGATGATGGATATTCTAATATTATAAATCTTCCTTTTGATTTTTGTTTTTTTAATGCAAATTACGACAAATGTCAATTTGGCACTAATGGATTAATAACATTTACTCCCAGACCAGAATGGACAGGTGGAAGTGGTCCCTATGACTTAAATAATATTCAAATACCAAATCCTAATTTTCCCACTGCTGCTAGAAAAGTTTTAAATTCAATTTACGGCGTTTACCAAGACACCGATTTAAAATATTCTGCTGAAATTGGCACAGTAGGCACACCAAGTTATAAACCTTTTAATTTTGAAAACCTATCAATAAATTACAGAGTTGACGGTGTATACCCTTGTAGAAAATTTATAGTCAATTTTACTAATTTACCTCAATTTGGTTGTGGACTTGACCCAGTAGTTGGAAGGCAGACTTCGCAAATTGTTATATATGAAATTTCAAATATCATCGAGGTTTATGTTAAAAGAAGAGTCCCTTGTTTATCAATAAATTGGCCTGAGGGAGTTATAGGTATTCAAGGAACTACTGGTTTAGCAGGTAATGCATACGCACCACCTGGAAGGAATACAGGCAATTGGTCCGCTTTTGACGAAGCTTGGCGTTTCACACCAAATGGCACTCCTGTTCCTGTATCTGTAAAATGGTTCGAAACTGGAAATCCAACACCACTTTCAAATCTAAATACAGTAACAGTATGTCCAACAGCAGATACTTCGTATGAAGCCGAAGCTACTTACACAGTTTGTGGGCAATCAAAAATTGTAAGATCTGCACCATTTCTTGTCTCAGTATATCCTCCGCCTGTTTTTGGAGCAGTTATTCTTAATAGCACCTTACCCGCAGATTTTTTTGATTTAACATCTGAAATTCCAAATATTCTTGCTGGTGTACCGAATCCAGGTGATTTTACTGTTACTTTTCATTTAACTAATTCAGATGCTATTAACGGAATAAATCCAATTTTAAATCCTAGTGCTTTTTTTGCTGATACTATTACTGATTTCTTTGTAAGAGTTGAAAATATTCTTAGTACTTGTCCAGCAACTACTGGCTCTGGACAAGCCAGACCAACTTGTGGTTCAATTACAAATCCATCTCCAAATCCATCTCCAACACTAAAAGTTTGTGGAAATGATCCAAATAGTATTTCATTTAACACAACTTATTCAAGCGCTAATTCAATTTCATTAGTTTATTTTCCAACAGCACAAACTGGTACAAATATGTATTCTGGCGGAACTTTATTGTCCAATGTTACTCCAGTTGCTGGTGTTGCGACCTATAATATTCCACCTGTTGGAACATTAGGTTCTTTTCCATCAGGGACAGCAACCTATTATGTTTATGCAATTGCAAACCCTACTCCAGCCGATCCTTTGTGTAGGCCAACTCAAGGAATAAGGGTTGATTTAAATAACAAACCATCTGTATCAGTAAATAGCGCTTCTGTTTGTTCTGGTGTACCTGTTACAATAACCGCAACACCTTTGGTTGCGGGAGCATATAATTATGCTTGGACAGTTCCGACTACCGCATCAGCACCCGGAAATGTAGCAAGTTTTAGTACCACAGTCGAAGGAAATTACAGTGTTATTATTACCGATCCCGCTACAACTTGCCAAAGTGCAAGTGCAACAGGAACCGTTTTAATTAAACCAATCCCTACCGCCACGCTAACCGCATCTTCGCCATCGTCGTG